>NZ_WMHO01000099.1 GCF_010994245.1 Sandarakinorhabdus rubra | reverse complement strand
CGCCATGACGCGGTCCCCGCCGCCGCCGCCAGTGGCGCAGGCCGCACCGCCGCGCCCGCCGGCCATGGCCAGCCCGCCGCCCGCCGCCACCTGGCGCGCCCCTCCGCCGCCCCGCGAAGGCAACCGCGGTGGCGGGTGGAGCGGCGACGGCGGCCGGCGCGGTGATGGTGACAGAGGCGGCGACCGAAGGGGCAACCGCCAGCGCGAATGAGCCTGTCCCTATCGCGCCTGCCAATAGGCAAAGGCCCGGGCCTGCAGCTTGGCAACGAAGGCCCGCGCTGCCGGCCCGGTCCAGACGGCCGGGGCATCACGGCGGCCTACCCACCAGCCCTGGCCCGGCAGGCGATCGGATTCGCGCACCACCAGCACCGCCAGCTCCGGCTCCCCGGCGGCCGCGCCTTCGGCATCGATCGCGTCCAGCAACCGGCACAGCGCCCGCATCTTGGGCCGGCTGAAGCGATAGCCCAGCGCCAGCAGCATTTCGGAATAGGACAGGTCGCGCCCTCCCCGCGCCGCTGCCACCAGCAGCGCCTTCACCTCGGGCAGATCGGCCGGCGACACCATGGCAGCGGCATAGCCGGCTTCGGCAACGGATGACAGGGTGGCACCGCCCTGCTAACTGGGCGGCCATGACCGTTTATCTGCATGAAGCCGATCTGCCCGCCGGTGTGCTGGCCCCCGGCCCAGTGGCCGTTGACAGCGAGACGATGGGGCTCAACCCGAACCGCGACCGGCTGTGCCTGCTGCAGATCAGCGACGGCCAGGGCGATGAGCACCTCGTGCGCTTTGCCCCCGGCCAGTATGACGCGCCGGTGCTGAAGGCGGTGCTCGCCGATCCGGAACGGCTGAAGCTGATGCACTTCGCCCGCTTCGACATGGCGGTGATCCACCGCTTCCTGGGCGTGTGGGCGACCCCGGTGTTCTGCACCAAGATCGCCTCCAAGCTGACCCGCACCTACACTGACCGCCATGGCCTGAAGGACCTGTTGAAGGAGGTTCTGGGCGTCGAGATTTCCAAGCAGCAGCAGTCGAGCGACTGGGGCGCCGCCGAGCTTTCCGACGCGCAAAAGGAATATGCGGCCTCGGATGTGCGCTATCTGCACCGCGCCCACGCCGTGCTGGCGCAGCGTCTGGCGCGCGAGGGGCGCACGGCCCTCGCGCAGGCCTGTTTCGATTTCCTGCCGGCCCGCGCCGAGCTTGATCTGGTCGGCTGGCCAGAGGCTGATATCTTCTCCCACCTGTGACGGCCTGCTGAAAGCCCACCCGCCATGGCCTCGCCCCCTGTTTCCCCCGCCGGCCTGTCGCCGCGGCTGCTGTCGCGCCGACAGCAGGCGGCGCTGCCGGGCAGCCCGCATGATCAGCGCATGGCGGTGCTGAAATGGCTGCTGCCAGCCGCAGCCCTGGTGATCGGGCTCACCATCCTCATCTGGCCGCTGGTGGCAGCGCAGGAATTTTCCTTCCTGCTGGCCAAGGACCAGGTGGCGCTGGCACCGGAACGGCTGCGAGTGGACCGCGCCCAATATCGCGGCAAGACGGGCGCCGGAGAGGCCTTCACCATCAGTGCCGACAGCGCCCTGCAGCGATCGAGTGCGGTCCCGGTAGTGGAACTGAAGGCGCTGTCCGCCAAACTTGATGGCAAGGATGGCCCGGCCAGCGTTACGGCGCCGTCGGGGCAGTATTTTCTCGACGAGGACCGGCTGGAAGTGGCCGGTCCGGTGGCGCTGCGCTCCGACGGCGGCTACAGCCTCGATGCCGAGACCGTGTTCATTGATCTGAAGCGCCGTACGGTGAAAACCGATGCCGCGGTGTCAGGCCGGCTGCCGATGGGCAGCTTCCGCGCCGACCGGATGAGCGGCGATCTGGCCGGCAAGCGGGTGTCGCTGATCGGCGGTGCCCACTTGCGCATCAACCAGCGCGGCGGCACATGATGGCGGCGATGATCCGTCCCCTCCTTGCCGGCTTGGCCCTGTTGGGCGCCACACCCACGCTGGCACAGCGTTTTGATTCAAGCGCGCCGATCGATGTCGATGCCGCGCGGATCGACATTGCGGATGCCGAGAACGAGGCGATCTTTTCAGGCGCCGTGGTCATCCGCCAGGGCAATCTCACCCTCAATGCGAACCGCGTGCGCATCACCTATCTGAAGGACGCCAGCGGAAATCCCCAGGTGCAGCGGCTGGATGCCCTTGGCGCCGTGCGGCTGGCGCAGGGAACGATGCGCGCCACCGCAAACACTGGTATCTATGACGTGAACGCCCGGCTGGTCACCTTGTCCGGCAACGTGAAGATGGACCGCGACGGCAACCGGCTGGAAGGCGCGCGGGTGGTGTGGAACCTCAACAGCGGCACCAGCAGCTTCGATGCCCGCACCGCTGCCAACCCGGGCGGCCGCGTGACCGGCCGCTTCACCGTGCCCGAGAAGAAGGCGGCGACACCGCCGAACTGAGCCGGCGGGCCGCCGCCTGCACGAGGTCGGGGCGTTCCAGCGGCAGGAAATGCGTTGTGCCGGCCACCCGCTCGGCCGCGATGCATTTGGGGTGCACGGCCATCGCCGCCAGCTCGCCATCGCGGACGGTAGAGCCCTGTTCGCCGGCCAGCAGGATGAACGGGCAGGAAAGCGCCGCCAGCGCCGGCTCGATATTCGGGGTGACAGCACGGAAGGTCGCCGCCTCGAAGGCCGGGGTGCAGGCCAGTTCCACGCCATCGTCGGTCTCCATCAGCCCGCCATCGAGATAGGCATCGAGATCGGCGTCCGACCAGGTGCGGAACACGCCGCGGCCATGATAGGCAGCGCGCGCCTCGTGGCGGCCATGGAAACGCCCGCGACGCCGCGCCGCCTGATCGGCCATCGGGTTGGGCGTGACCACGCCGGCCCGCACCTCGGCCGCGACATCGAAGGGCAGCATCGCCGGATCGACCAGCAGCAGCCCCGCCACCCGTTCCGGGCACGCCACGGCGGCCAGCAGCGACACGGCGCCGCCCATCGAATGGCCGGCGAGCAGCCATGGCCCCTTCTCGTCGATCACGTCGAGCAGCCGGTTCAGATCATCGGCAAACTGGTCCCAGCTGGTCAGCGCTTCGGGGTCTCTCGGCAGGCCGGTGAAGCCGTGGCCGCGCGCATCGCTGGCAGTGATGGCAAAGCGGTCGGCCAGCGGCGCCAGCAGCGCGGCATAGAGCTGCGCATTCATGCCGGTGGCGTGGGCGAAGTGCAGGCGCATCCCCTGCCCGCAGCTGATGGCCGAAACCGGCCCGGCCGGGGTGGAGATGGTGAGGCGCTGCATGGCCGCCTGATAGCAGGCCGTTCAATCCGGGGCAGTGCGCTGAATTGCCAGCCAGCGTGCCGGCTCAGCCCGTCACGCGGCGCGCATCGATCGGCCAGCGCTCGAGCCGGCCATCCTCGTCTGCGACGAAGAAGGCGTCGTGCAGCGCCACGGTGGGATCGACATGGCCGGGCTGCAGCCACACCAGATCACCCTCTGCCGCGCCGCCGGGCGGCAGAATAGCGCCATGCTCATCGCCCATCAGGCGATGCTGGCTGCCGGCCGGCTGTACCACGCGCGGCGGCGGGCCATTGGGGTGCAGCGCCTTGTGCCCGGCATCGCACGTCACATGGCTGGCGTGATTGGCCGACACCACGCTCGCCGCCAGATACAGCGCCGGCAGGAACGGCAGATCCCCCAGATCGCCATATTCGACATCCATCAGCGCATAGCTGCCGGCCTGTATCTCCGTGTAGAGGCCTGCCGCCAGATCCATCGCCGCCGTGCCGGTGCCGCCGCCAGTTACCTGTGGCGGGGCGAGGCCTGCTGCCGTCAGGCCCGCCACCAGCGCGTCCAGCCGCCCGGTCCAGGCGGCGTGGGCAGCGGCACGCTCACCCGGCGGCAGATGCTGGTGATGCCCGCAATAGGCCTGGATGCCCGCATAGTTGAGATGCGCAGACCGGGCGATCGCAGCGGCAAGGCCGGCGGCAGCCTCTGGTGCCACCCCGGCCCGGCCCATGCCCGGATCGATATCGACATAGAGGTCGAACACCACCCCGGCAGCGCGCGCCGCCTGTTCGGCGCCGGCCAGCTGGGCCGTGCTGTCGATCACCGCGCCCACCCTTGCGCGCGCGACCAGTGCGGCCAGCCGCGCCCAGCCCCACGGCGGCACCGGCGCTGTCACCAGCACATCGGATAGGCCGCCAGCGACGAAGGCTTCCGCTTCGCCCACCGTCTGGCAGCACAGGCCCACCGCGCCGGCGGCCACCTGCCGCCGGCCGAGCATGCTGCACTTGTGCATCTTGCCATGCGCGCGCAGCCGCACGCCGTGCGCATCACAGGCGGCCTGCAGGGCGGCGAGGTTCTGCTCCATCGCCGCCCGCCTGATCACCAGCGCCGGCGTGACCGGCGGCTGCACTCTTGCGAGAAAGTCAGGAAGCGGTTGCATGGCCCAATCCTAAAGGCCCCGCCTTGCCGCGGCCACGGCTTTGAGTCAAAGAGCCGGCGAACAGGGCCCGCATTACGGAGACTCCATGTCTGAACAACCTGTGGTGATCATCACCGGCGCCTCATCGGGCGTGGGCCTGTGGGCGTCAAAATCCCTGGCAGACCGCGGCTGGCTGGTGATCATGGCCTGCCGCGATCTGGCCAAGGCCGAGACCGCTGCCAGCGAGGTGGGCATCCCGGCGCAGAACCGCCGCATCCTGCACATTGATCTGGGTGACCAGGCCAGCGTGCGCCGCTTTGCCGATGAATTCCATGCGCTGAACCTGCCGCTCGATGCGCTGCTCCTGAACGCCGCCGTCTATCTGCCGCGTTTGGAGGCGCCGCTGCGCTCGCCGGAAGGCTATGAAATCAGCGTGGCCACCAATTATTTCGGCCATTTCCTGCTGGCTCATCTGCTGATCGACGATCTCAAGAAGGCGAACGGCCGGCGCGGAACGCCTTCGCGCCTCATCACGCTGGGCACGGTCACGGCAAACAGCGAGGAGTTTGGCGGCAAGATCCCGATCCCGGCCCCGGCCGACCTCGGCGATCTGGCGGGCCTGAAGGCCGGCTTCAAGGCACCGATCGCGATGATCGACGGCAAAGATTTCAAGCCCGGCAAGGCCTACAAGGACTCAAAGCTCGCCTGCATGATCATGAGCCGCGAGTTCCAGAAACGCTGGGGCGATACCGGCGTGGTGTTCAACACCCTCTATCCCGGCTGCGTGGCTGACACCCCCCTGTTCCGCCACACGCCGCCGGCCTTCCAGCGAATTTTCCCCTGGTTCCAGAAGAACATCACCAAGGGCTATGTGTCCCAGCCGCTGGCCGGCGAGCGCACCGCAGCTGTCGTCGCCGATCCAGCCTTCGCGGCCCAATCGGGCGTGCACTGGAGCTGGGGCAATCGCCAGAAGGAAGGCCGCATGCCCTTCGCTCAGCCGCTGTCGGCCCGCGCCACGGCCGAAGTGCGCAACGAAGCCCTGTGGGACCTGACGTTGAAGGCGGTGGGGCTGGCGGGGTGAACCGCCAGCCGCGCACTCAGCGGCGATAGAAGCCGATCGAGGAATCCAGTTCCCCGTAACGGCGCATCAGATAGCTGCGCTGTTCGCTGCTGTAACCGGTGCGGCCATAGGCGGCATCGAGGCGCTGCAGATCACCCATTTGCGCCCGCAGCAGCCCGACCTGGGTCGCGTTCAGACGACCGGCGCGCTGAGCAGCCTGCATTCTGGTTTCCATCTGGGCCCAGCGCTGGCTGTTGCGGTCGTTGCCGAAGCCGCCGCCCAGCATGCCGCCCATGCGGCTGTCGATCCGGGCAAAGCGCGCCCTCAGATCGGCCTCTTCTCGGGCATCGAGGCCATTGTATTGATAGCGCTGCTCCAGCTGGCGCAGGCTGCGCCAGTCGCTGCGCAGCTGCGTGGCGCCCGCCTGGCTTATGCTGCGGTTGCGGAGCGCTTCGTTGAGGCGCTGCTCGAACAGCCCATCCTGCCGGGCCAGTGGCTGCCAACGGTCATTAGATTGATCGTTGTCCTGGTTGCCATATTGGCCGTTGCCGTACTGACCGTTGCGCTGGCCGTTGTTCTGATAGCCGACCTGCTGCGACAGGGCGCGATAACGGTTGCGCAAGTCCTCGCGCTGCTGCGGCTGCATCGGGCCATTGGCGGTGTACTGCGCCTCCAGGCGCACGATATCCTCATATTCGCGGCGCATCCCGTCAGCCTCGTTGCGGCTCAGTGCGCCATCACGCACGGCGGCATCGATGCGGGCATCGAGCTGTTCACGGCGCTGCTCGAACGGGCGGCGGCCCTGGTTCCAATCGGACTCCAGAGTCTGTTCAGCAGCCTGATTATTACCGAACACATTGCCGAACAATTGTTCGAAAATATTTCCCCGAGAATCCTGTGCAGACGCAGAAACGGACATCATCAGAGCGGCGGCAGATGTAACTGATAGCAGGTAAATTTTCATTTTTGATTGTGCCTTTACAGAGCTTGCAAAGTGCCAATTTGCAGTTCTCAATAACACATTATTTCTGAATATCTCACAACAATATATTTGTTATTATATTTGTGCCGCTGCGCCGCTTCCCCGGCGGGGGTTGCTCAATCGCGGCGTTCGCCCGGCGCCGGCTTCAGCCCATAGCGCGCCACCAGCGTCCACACGTGCGGGGGGATCATGTTCTTCATCATGGCGGGCGCCTCGCGGCGCAGGTGCAAGATCGTCTCGATGGCCTTCATCTCGACGCGGGTGCGGGCGAATTCCTTGCCCTTGGGGCCGACGAGCGGCATCAGCTTGCCCACCAGCGGCCGGATGAATTTCGGCATGCGGCGCAGTGGGAGACCGCCGGCGGCGCGTTCGGTGTTGGCGAGGAAGCCCTTCACCGGCCCGGCACGCTTGGAGCCATCGGGCTTGCCGTTGTCGTCGGGTTCCGCCAGCGCCACCTCGTCCCCCAGCAGGCCGAGCAGTTCGGCGCCGCGATCGTTGCGGACAAGCAGCCATTGCTCACCGGTGCCGCCCATGTAGCCAACAGTGATGTCTGCCAGGCTGTTGGTGTAGTCGACGCAGGTGCGGCAGGTGAGCGGGAAGAAATCCGGCCGCAGATCAGACAGCGGCAGCATCAGGAAGGGGATGTCCTTGCGCTTGCCGTCGTCGAAGCGCAGCTCGACATGATAATCGGCCTTGAATTCGAGATAGGTGATGGTCTCCGGCTGGTCGGAGAGCAGCGACAGGAATTCGTGGAAATTCTCGGTCGTGGTGTTGTCGCTGCACGGCGTGCCGATCACGTAGAGGCGCTCGAAGCCCAGCTTGGCCTCCAGCCTTCTCAGCGCGTGGATCTGGCACGGGATGCCGATGATGCCGATGCGCTTGAACCCAGCGGCGCGGGCCGGTTCCAGCAGTGCCAGCAACGGCGCGTACCCCATGCGCATGCCGCGCACCTGCGCCATGGCTTCGGGCCTGATCACCATCACCGGGCGCGGGCGCCACTTGTCGCTGGGGTCGGGCGCCATGGTGAGGATCGCATCGACTGCGCCGGTTTCCAGCAACCGCTCGCCCAGCCGGCTGGTGATGCCGGTCCATTGTGCGCCTGCAGACGGTTGTTTCAGCCGCGCCTTGGCCATGCGCTGGAACGGGCCGAAGAACAGCTCGTCAGGCCGGCTTTCATCGCGGGCCCGGCCGTGCACCTGGGCTTCCATCGCGGCATAGTCGGGCTTGATGAACTGGCAGGCGGTGCCGCAATCGGTGGGCGTGGATGTGCGCGACACGCCGCAATCGGTGCACAACCCGCGCGGGGCAGCGGGCGCAAATTCGGGCGCAATCAGGCCGGTGTCAGTCAAAGTCTGTCCCCACGATCTATGGCACCCCTGCCTGCCGCCGCTGTTAGCCGCCCGGCCTTCCCATCTGCAACACTACATTCGCAGCGGTAGGCCATAGCCGGTGAGTTCCAGGTAGCCGCGCCCGCCAGGCACGGTGACGGCACCTTCCCAATAGAGCGGCCCGCCGGCGGCGCGGCTGTCCAGTTCCTGGTCGGGCATCAGCGGCGTGACGGCGATGCGCTGCCAGCGCCCGCCGACCCGATATTCGACCTGGGGACGCACCGGCCAGCGCGCCTTGCTGCGCGGGCTTTCCCACCAGCCGGCGTCCTGCCAACGCACATCCTCACGGCCCAGCACGGTGAGGCGGCCATCGGCGGCGCGGTGGCTGCCGCCCGCCCACAATGCGCCACCCTTCCCGTCCCGCACCCGGAACAGGGTGAGGGCGCCGCCACCATCGAGGTTGAGGCCCAGCCAGTCCCAGCCCACGGCCCCGGGATTGAGCAGGGTGGACGACCATTCCCGGTCCAGCCAGGCCGTGCCGGTCACCGGCTTGCCGTTCAGCCGGCCGGAGACGGCGAGATGGGGCCAGCTGTAATAATGGCTGGCCTCATGCGCGTGCGGCCCCTTGCGGCTGTAGCCGCCCTCCCCCTGCAGGATCACGCCCTGCGTGGGGGTGAAGACCAGATCGAGGGCAAAGTCCCGATCACCAGCGCGGGCGTGGAGGCGGCCGTCGCGCCCACGCCACAGCCGCCAATCGTCCAGCTTCACGTCCATGTCGCCCAGTTTCGCCTCGGCCAGCCCGAAACCGGCGCGGGCGATGCGCGCGGCGTGCAGCAACCGGCCACGGGCCGGATCGGCCAGCGCGGCATGGGCAAAGATCACCTGGGTGGGAGCAAAGCGGGAGGGATGATCGGCCGCGATGCCTGGTTTGGTGCGGAAGAAGGTGACCTGGAAGCCCTTGCGGCCCTGCGGCGTGTCGATCTGGCCGGTGATGTACCACCATTCGGTGCGGAATTCGGGGTGGGCGCCATGATCAGCCGGGAAGCGCAAGGGCACGCCAGGGCGCACCGGGGCAAAATCGGCCGCCAGCAGCAGTGGCGTCAGGAGCAGCAGCAGGAGGCGGCGCATCACCAGTCTGCCCGTACGGCCAGCACCGCGCCCGGCCCCAGCGCCCGCCGGCCGGCGACCAACGCTGTGATCCCGGCGCTGGCCACCAGCGCCACCACCAGCGCACCCAGCAGCGGCCACGGCAGCG
>NZ_WMHO01000098.1 GCF_010994245.1 Sandarakinorhabdus rubra | reverse complement strand
CCGCGCAGCGCCTCGGCTTCCAGCGCGCGCAGGGCGGCGAGCGCGGCCGACGCCACGGCGCGCACCATGCCGGTGCCTTCGCACATCGGGCAGACATGGGTGGAGGCTTCCAGGATGCCGGTGCGCAGCCGCTGCCGGCTCATTTCCATCAGGCCGAAGCTGGAGATGCGGCCGATCTGGACGCGGGCGCGATCGTTCTTCAGCGCCTCCTTCATCGCCTTCTCGACTTTCCTGACATTGGAGCCGTTCTCCATGTCGATGAAGTCGATCACCACCAGGCCGGCCATGTCGCGCAGGCGCAGCTGGCGGGCGATCTCGTCGGCGGCTTCCAGGTTGGTCTTGGTGGCGGTTTCCTCGATGCCATATTCGCGGGTCGAACGCCCGGAGTTGATGTCGATGGAGACCAGCGCCTCGGTCGGGTTGATGACGATGTAGCCGCCGGATTTCAGCTGCACCACCGGCTGGTACATGTTCTCCAGCTGGCCTTCGACGCCAAAGCGCTGGAACAGCGGCACATTGCCCTCATATTCCACCACCTTGGGCGCGTGGGTGGGCATCAGCATCGACATGAAGCGGTGGGCAGCGTCAAAGCCGGCGCGGCCTTCCACCAGCACCTGCTCGATCTCGCGGTTGTAGATGTCGCGGATGGCGCGCTTGATGAGGTTGGAATCCTCGTGGATCAGCGCCGGGGCCTGGCTGGCCAGCGTCTTTTCGCGGATCTCGTCCCACAGCCGGGTGAGATAATCGAAATCGCGGCGGATATCGGCGGCGCTGCGCTTCAGGCCGGCGGTGCGCACGATGGCGCCCATGCCGGCCGGCAGGTGCAGATCGGCCATCACCTGCTTCAGCCGCTTGCGGTCGGCCGGATTGGAGATCTTGCGGCTGATGCCGCCACCGTGTGCGGTGTTGGGCATCAGCACGCAATAACGGCCGGCGAGGCTGAGATAGGTGGTCAGCGCCGCGCCCTTTGAGCCGCGCTCTTCCTTCACCACCTGGATCAGCATCACCTGGCGGCGACGGATGACCTCCTGGATCTTGTAGCGGCGACGCAGCGCCATGCGCTTGCGGCGCAGCGCGTCCGAAGGCTCGTCGTGGTGGCCGCCGGCCTCCTGTACGTCGTCGCCGTCATCCTCCTCGTCGTGGCCATTCTCCTCGGCGGAGAGTTCGGCTTCCTCGCGCAGCAGCGCGTCGCGATCCTCCTTGGGGATCTGATAATAGTCCGGATGGATTTCGGAGAAGGCCAGGAAGCCGTGGCGATTGCCGCCATATTCGACAAAGGCGGCCTGCAGCGAGGGTTCGACCCGCGTGACCTTGGCCAGATAGATGTTGCCCTTGAGCTGACGCCTGTCAGCCGATTCGAAATCAAATTCCTCGATGCGCTGGCCGTTGACCACGGCCACCCGCGTTTCTTCCGGGTGGCGGGCGTCGATGAGCATGCGTTGTGACATGGAAAGGCTCCGTGGCGCGCGCGCGGCGCGTCGCTGCAAGCGACGCACCGTCGGGGCGCAAACTGAAAAGGCCGGCGATCTGCCGGCGGGATGGGTGATGTTGGTGGAATTGCGTGTGGCTGGACGATGGGACCGCAGCAGAGCCGGCGGTGACAGCGGCGGCAGCGAGCGGGCGCGATGCGCCCCGCTGCTTCACCCTGTCGTTCCGTCCGGTCATTTGCGTCCCTGGCATCGCATCGGCAGCCGGCCCGGCCCCTGGACCCCGCTTCACCACAATCTGTGGGTGGGGCCCATGGCGGGCGGCGGCCTTTCAAGTTCCCGGCCTCTCCCGCCAAACACCGGCCAGCAAAGCGGCGGCAGCGCGGGCAAGCCCGGAAAACGGCAGCGAAAATCCCGCTGCTCTGCCATTGCTAGCAGCCACTTGGCGCAGCGGCAAGGGTGCGGCATTGACGCATGATTGTCATGTTTGCCGCCGGCCGCCTTCTGGGGCAGCAAGGCGCGCGCTTGCCCGTTGCTACCAGGGGATGAAGATGAACCGACTGAAGCTGGCCCTGATGCTGACGCCGCTGCTGAGCCTGGCTCCGGCCAGCCCGCCGGCGGCTGCCGAGCCACTCACCCTTGCCAAGCCCCTAACTCTTGAACGCGTGTTCGCCTCCCCGGCGCTCACCGGGGCTCGGCCGCGCGTGCTGAAACTCTCGCCCGATGGCCGGCTGGCAACCCTGCTGAAGAACCGCGCCGACGATCAGGACCGGTTCGACCTGTGGGCGTTCGACACCGTCACCGGGCAGAGCCGGATGCTGGTTGATTCGGCAAAGCTGGCCGGCGGGCCGCTGTCCGAAGCAGAGCGCATGAACCGCGAGCGCCGCCGCATCGCCAGCATCAAGGGCATCACCGATTATGGCTGGGCGCCCGATGCCAAGGCATTGCTGGTGCCGGTAGATGGTGATCTGTGGCTGGCCGGCCTGGACGGCAGAACCCGCCAGCTGACGGCGACGCCGGCAACCGAGACCGATGCGCAGCTGAGCCCGAAGGGTGGCTTTGTCAGCTTCGTGCGGGACCGCGCGCTGTTCACCCGCGCGCTTGGCACCGACACCGAGCTGCGGTTGGCCGGGGACGAGAATGAGAAGGTGAGCTGGGGCGTCGCCGAGTTCATTGCGCAGGAAGAGCTGGACCGCTTCGAAGGCCATTGGTGGGCGCCCGACGACCGGCGGCTCGCCGTGGCGCGGGTGGACGAGACGCCGGTGAAGGAGGTGACGCGCGCCGCCATCGGCGCCGACGGCACCCGCCTGTTCACCCAGGCCTATCCGGCCGCCGGCACCGCCAACGCCGATGTGACGCTGTGGCTGATGAACCCGGACGGCTCGGGCCGCGTGGCGGTTGATCTGGGGGCCGATAGGGACATCTACATCGCCCGGGTGGCCTGGGCGCCCGATGCCCGCACGCTCTATGTGCAGCGCCTCAGCCGCGACCAGAAGCGGACCGATATCCTGGCGGTCGATCCGGCCAGCGGTGCCAGCCGTGTGATCGCCAGCGAGACGGCACGGACCTGGATCAACCTCACCGACAGTTTCCGCCCGCTCGCCGACGGCAGCCTGCTGATCGCCAGCGAGCGTGACGGCTGGCGCCACCTCTATCGCCTGAAGGACGGCACGGCGCAGCCGCTGACCAGCGGCCGCTGGGCGGTGGACGAGCTGGTGGGCGTCAACGAGAAGCAGGGGCGGCTGTGGTTCACCGGCTTTGCCGACGGCGCCCTTGAAAAGCATGTCTATGCCCTCGACTGGAAACGCGCCGGCGCCCGCCCGCAACGGCTCACGGCGGCCGGCGGCTGGCACGAGGCGGTGATGGACAAGGCCGGCACGCGCCTCATCATCACTTCATCTTCCCCCAGCCAGCCCGCGCAGGTGTGGCTGGCCGATGGCCAGGCCCGGCGGCTGGCCTGGATCGAGGAGAATAGGCTGGACGCCAGCCATCCTTATGCGCCCTATCTCGCCACCCACGTGGTGCCGCAATTCGGCACCCTCACCGCCGAAGATGGCCAGACGCTGGACTGGCGGCTGTTGAAACCCGCCGGTGCGGGCCCGTTCCCGGTGCTGATGCAGGTCTATGGCGGGCCGCATGCGCAGAATGTCCACAAGCGCTTCACCGCGCCCATCGAGCAATATCTGGTGAGCAAGGGCTGGGCGGTGTTCCAGCTCGACAACCGCGGCAGTGCCAGTCGCGGCAAGGCCTTTGAAGACCCGATCTACCGCGCCATGGGCGGCGCCGAGGTGCGCGACCAGCTGAAGGCGCTGGCCTGGGTCAAGCAGCAACCCTGGGCGGGCAAGGTGGCGGTCAACGGCTGGTCCTATGGCGGGTACATGGTGCTGAAGCTGCTGGAGGCGGCGCCCGGCCAGTTTGCCGCCGGTATCGCCGGCGCGCCGGTGACCCGCTGGGACCTGTATGACACGGCCTATACCGAGCGTTACCTGGGGAGCCCGGTGACGGAGCCGCAGGTCTATGCCACCTCGGGCGCGTTGGGCGATGCCGCGAAGATCAGCGATCCGCTGCTGGTGATCCACGGCATGGCCGACGACAATGTGGTGTTCGAGAATTCGACCGCCCTGATGACCGTGCTACAGAAGGCGAACCGGCCGTTCGACCTGATGGTCTATCCCGGCGCCACCCACGCGACACCGGGGCTGGAACTGCACACCTGGATCACCCGGCTGAAGTTCCTGGGGCGAACGGTGGCGCCGACGGGGTATTGAGGCGGGTGCGTTAAACGGAAGCAAGGGCGGCGCGGCAAAGCCGCGCCGTCAGTCGACACACGAAAAAGGCGGCCTGTTGGGGCCGCCTTTTTTGGTCGCTGGCCGAGCCGATGCGAGTCGGTGGACAACGCCTCGCGTTGTCCACGCGCCGCATTAGCGGCTGTAGAACTCAACCACCAGGTTCGGTTCCATCTTCACCGGATAGGGCACTTCGTCCAGCGTCGGCACGCGGACATAGGTGGCCTTGGCGCCGTCGACCGAGACATATTCCGGCACGTCGCGTTCCGACAGGCCCTGCGCTTCGAGCACGAGCGCCATTTCCTTGGCGCGGCTGCCCAGTTCGATCACGTCACCCGGCTTCAGGCGCGCCGAACCGATGTTGCAGCGCGTGCCGTTGACCAGCACGTGGCCGTGGTTGACGAGTTGGCGGGCGGCAAACACGGTCGGCGCCCACTTGGCGCGATAGACGATGATGTCGAGGCGCTGTTCGAGCAGGCCGATGAGGTTCTGCGAGGTGTCGCCCTTCATGCGCACCGCTTCGTCATAGACCTTGCGGAACTGCTTTTCGGTGACGTCACCATAATAGCCCTTCAGCTTCTGCTTGGCGCGCAGCTGCAGGCCGAAGTCCGACATCTTGCCCTTGCGGCGCTGGCCATGCTGGCCGGGGCCATATTCGCGCTTGTTGACCGGGCTCTTGGGGCGACCCCAGATGTTCTCGCCCATGCGGCGATCGAGCTTGTACTTGGCGTTGGAACGCTTCGACATGTGATTTCCTGTATCTGCTTCGTGACGTTGTTCCCGGTCTCGCCGCGCAGGCCATGTACCTGCGTGGGCCACCGCTTCACCGGGGTGCGGGGCCAGATGCGAAGCGGCCCCGATAGGGGGGCCTGCGCGCGGAGTCAAGCAAGGCCACCATGGTGACGGGCCATTGTTCTTGACTTTCGGGCGCGGCCACGCAATGGCACGCGCTTCCCAACGCCCCTGAATTTCGGAGCCGCCGCCATGGCACGCGTGACCGTTGAAGATTGTGTCGACAAGGTGCCGAACCGGTTCGACCTGGTGCTGCTCGCCGCGCACCGCGCCCGCAACATCTCGTCGGGCGCCGAACTGACCATCGACCGCGACCGCGACAAGAACCCGGTGGTGGCGCTGCGCGAGATCGCCGAGCAGACCATCCGCCCCGGCGACCTTACCGAATCGCTGGTGGTCGGCATGCAGAAGGTGCAGGCCGAGGATGACGACACGCCGGACGTGATCGGCTCGCTGTCGGCGTCGGCCGAAGCGCTGCGCATCACCGCCGCCCAGCCGCCCCGCAACCAGAACATGGGCGGGGATTACGAATAAGCCGGCTGGGCGCAACGCGCAGCGTTGCACCCTGACTCGGCGAATTCCGGCCGGCGACCAAAAAGGCGGCTCTCCAGCCGCCTTTTTCGTGAGTCGTCCGACGGCGCGGCTCCGCCGCCGGCCGCGCGGCATTGCGCTCCCATGACGTCGAACGGGCTTCAGGCAAGCCTCTGGCCCGGCAAAGCCGTGCCGCCGGCTTGCCCGAACCCGCCGGCCGGACTTGCCGGAGTCGGTGAACTGCGCTTGCGCGCATTTCACGCGCCCGGCTGCGCCCTTGCACCCACCCCCAATCCCCCCCAAGATAATGGGCAATGCTGCGCCAGTATGAACTTGTGGAACGGGTCAAGACCTATGATCCGGATGCGGACGAGGATCTGCTGAACCGCGCCTACGTGTTTTCGGTCAAGGCACACGGCAGCCAGCTGCGCGCCAGCGGCGACCCCTATTTCAGCCACCCGATCGAAGTGGCCGGCATCCTCACCGACCTGAAGCTCGACGACAAGACGATCGCGACGGCCATCCTGCACGACACGATCGAGGACACGGTGGCGACGCAGGGCGAGATCGAACGGCTGTTCGGGCCGGACGTTGGCCGGCTGGTCGATGGCGTCACCAAGCTGTCGAAGATCGAGACGCAGACCGAAAGCGAGCGCCAGGCCGAAAATCTCAGGAAGTTCCTGCTGGCGATGTCGAGCGACATCCGCGTGCTGCTGGTGAAGCTGGCGGACCGGCTGCACAACATGCGCACGCTCCACCACATCGCGCGCGAGGACAAGCGCCTGCGCATCGCCCGCGAGACGATGGACATCTATGCGCCGCTGGCCGAGCGCATCGGCATGTATGGCTTCATGGAGGAGATGCAGGAACTGGCCTTCCAGCATCTCGAGCCCGATGCCAGCCAGATGATCAGCAGCCGCATGGCTCGCCTGCGCGAGACCACCGGCGCCAATGTCCACCGCATCACCGGCGCGCTGGAATCGCTGCTGCGCGCCAAGGGTCTGGCGGCCAGCGTGACCGGGCGCGAGAAGCGGCCCTATTCGATCTGGCGCAAGATGGCGGCGCGCCAGATGAGCTTCGAGCAATTGTCGGACGTGATGGCCTTCCGGGTGATCGTGGATGACGAGACCGACTGCTACCGGGCGCTGGGCATCGTGCACGGCCGCTGGCCGATGGTGCCGGGCCGGTTCAAGGACTTCATCTCGACGCCCAAGCCCAACGGCTATCGCAGCCTGCACACATCGGTGCTGCTGGGCGGCGAGCAGGCACGCATCGAGGTGCAGATCCGCACCCGGCTGATGCACGAGGAGGCCGAATATGGCCTCGCCGCGCACTGGGCCTACAAGCAGGGCAACGACGGGGCGCCGGCGCGCGAGGCCTATCCCTGGCTGGAGGACCTGCTGGAGGTGCTGCAGGACGCCGCCAGCCCCGAAGAGCTGCTGGAAAACGCCCGGTTGGCGATGTTCCAGGACCAGGTGTTCGTGTTCACCCCCAAGGGCGAGCTCTACCAGCTGCCCGGCGATTCAACGCCGGTGGATTTTGCCTATGCCGTCCACAGCGATCTCGGCGACAGCTGCGTGGGTGCCAAGGTCAACGGCCGGGTGGTGCCGCTGCGCACCCGGCTGGTGAACGGTGACCAGGTCGAGATATTGAAGGGCAAGGTGAAGGCGCCCGATCCGGCGTGGGAGGCCTTCGTGGCCAGCGCCAAGGCGCGCGCCGCGATCCGCCGCCATGTCCGCAACAAGCGGCGCGAGGAATTGCTGGCGATGGGCGCCAAGCTGCTGGACGCTGTGGCGGCCCGGCTGCGCGTGGCGCTGACCGACGAGATCATGGGCCCGGCGCTGGGCCGGCTGAAGCTGCACGACCGCCAGGCCCTGGAGCTGGCAATGGCCGAGAACCGCCTGTCGGACGACCAGGTGAGCGAGGCGCTGGTGCCCGGCGCCACCCCCACCAAGCGGCCGCGCACCGGCAAGGCCAAAGCGGCCGCCGCCCTCTCGATCGAAGGCCTCACGTCGGGCGTGGGCTTCCTGCTGTGTGATCATTGCCGGCCGGTGCCGGGGGACCGGATCGTCGGCGTACGCCATTCGGATGCGCCAATTGCCGTCCACATCATCGATTGCGACCATCTTGCCGACGAGGACGGAGAGTGGATGGATGTCAAATGGGGCGCGGATTCGGCCGGTGCGGCAGCGCGCATCGCGGTGGTGCTGCACAACCAGCCGGGCTCGCTGGCCAGCCTGGCCGCCAGTATCGCGGCGCACAACGCCAACATCGTGGGCCTGCAACTGAAGCACCGGGACCGCGAGTTCCATACCGACATCTTCGACATCGAGGTGGAAAGCACCAGCCACCTGGCCACCATCCTCGGCGCGCTGCGGCAGGTGAAGGCGGTGGTTTCGGCCGAGCGGGTGCGCGCCTGAGGCGGCTTGCGCTGGTCTCGCCGGGCGCTAGAAGCCCGCGATCAGGAGACAGACGATGACCGATGACGAGGTGCTGGCCGAATTCCGCGCTGCCGAGGCGCTGCTGGAAGGTCATTTCATCTTGTCGTCGGGGCTTCGCTCCCCGCGCTATCTTCAATGCGCGCGCGTGTTGATGAACCCGGTGCGGTCCGAACGGCTGGCCCGCGCGCTGGCCGCCAAGATCCCCACCCATGTGAAGGCCGAGGTCACGGCCGTGGTCGCCCCGGCGATGGGCGGGCTGATCTGCGGCTACGAGCTGGCCCGCGCGCTCGGGGTGGACTCGATGTTCGTCGAGCGGCCGACCGGCACGTTCGAACTCAGGCGCGGCTTCCGGCTGGCACCGGGTCAGCCAGTGCTGCTGATGGAAGACGTGGTGACCACAGGCCTGTCGAGCCGAGAGGCCATCGCCGCGGTCGCAGCGGCAGGCGGGAGGGTGATCCACGCCGCATCGCTGGTCGATCGCTCGAACGGCAAGGCCGATCTGGGCGTGCCCTTCACGCCGCTGATCCGGCTCGACGTGCCCAGCTACCAGCCCGATGACCTGCCGCCCGAACTGGCGGCGATCCCCGCCGTGAAGCCCGGGAGCCGCGCGGCGTGACCAACCAACTTCGTCTCGGCGTCAACATCGACCATGTGGCGACCATCCGCAACGCCCGCGGTGGCGTGCATCCCTGCCCGCTGCGCGCCGCCGAGGCGGCCGCCGCGGCCGGTGCCGATGGCATCACCATCCACCTGCGCGAAGACCGCCGCCACATCACCGATGATGACCTGGCACGGCTGTCGGCCGCCATCGCCCTGCCCATCAACCTCGAGATGGCCGCCACCGACGAGATGCTGGCCATCGCGCTCGCCCACCGACCGCACGCCGCCTGCATCGTGCCCGAGCGCCGGGCCGAGCGCACCACCGAGGGCGGGCTGGATGCCGCCGGCCAGCACAACACGCTGCAGCCGATCGTGGCGCGCCTCAGCGATGCCGGCATCCGCGTTTCGCTGTTCATCGCGCCCGACGAGCGCCAGCTGGAAGCCGCCGCCCGGCTGGGCGCGCCGGTGGTGGAACTCCATACCGGGCCGTACGCGCACGCCGTGG
>NZ_WMHO01000097.1 GCF_010994245.1 Sandarakinorhabdus rubra | reverse complement strand
CGCTGCCGCCGCCGGGGCGCGGGCCTTCGTGCAGGTCTCGGCCATCGGCGCTGATCCCGCCAGCCGCATCGCCTATGCGCGCAGCAAGGGCCGGGGCGAGCAGGCGGTGCTGGCCGCGATGCCGACCGCCACCATATTGCGTCCCAGCCTGGTGGCCGGGCCAGAGGATCAGTTCTTCAATCGCTTTGCCGGCATGGCCCGGCTGGCGCCGGCGCTGCCGGCGATCTCGCCCGACAGCCTGTTTCAGCCGGTCTATGTGCGCGATGTCGCCGATGCCGTGGTGGCAGCGCTGGGCCGCGCCGATGCCGCCGGGCGCATCTTCGAGCTGGGCGGGCCCGACGTCCTCAGCTTCCGGGCCATCCTGCAGATGATCTCCGATCTTACCGGACTTGATCGCCCGGTGGTGCCGCTGTCGGACTTCACCTCGGGCCTGCTCGCGAAGCTGGGCGACATACTGCCCTTCATGCCGATGAACAGCGACCAGCTGGCGATGCTGAAGCTGGGCAATATCTGCACAGCTGGCTTGCCGGGCTTGATGGAACTGGGTGTCACGCCCACGCCGCTCAGCGCCTTTGTGCCGCAGATGATGCAGCGCTATCGGCCCGGCGGCCGCTTTGCCAGGATGGCGGCGTGAACCAGCCGGATCTGCTCACCATCATCCTGCTGGGCATTGTCGAGGGGCTTACCGAATATCTGCCGGTCTCCTCCACCGGCCACCTGATCCTGGCCGGCGAGCTGCTGGGCTTTTCGGGCGAGGCCGGCGCCACCTTCGACATCGCCATCCAGTCCGGCGCCATCCTTGCCGTGCTGGTGGCCTATTGGGGCCGCTTCGTGGACGTGGCGCGCGGGCTGCGGGTGCGGGAACCGGGCGCCATCGCCTTCCTGCGCAACGTGGCGCTGGGCTTCCTGCCGGCCGCGGTGATGGGCGTGCTGTTCATCAAGGCGGTCGAAGCGCTGCTGGAAAGCCCCATCACGGTCGCCGTGTCGCTGATCCTCGGCGGTATTGCCATCCTGCTCATCGAACGGCGCATGGGGGCAGCCCACATCTCGGGGGTGGAGGCGCTGTCCACCCGCACTTCGGTGCTGATCGGGCTGGGGCAGTGCGTGGCCATGATCCCCGGCGTGTCGCGATCGGGCGCCACCATCATGGCGGCGCTGATGCTGGGGGTGGACCGGCGGACGGCCGCGGAGTTCAGCTTCTTCCTTGCCGTGCCCACCATCTCGGGTGCCACCGCGCTGATGCTGTGGAAGAACCGCGATGCCCTCGATGCCTCCAACCTGGGCGCGATCGGCATCGGCTTTGCGGTGTCGTTCGTGGTCGCGCTCATCGTGGTGAAGGGCTTTGTCGCGCTGGTGAGTCGCTTCGGCTTCGCGCCCTTTGCCTGGTACCGAATCGTCGCCGGCAGCGCCGCGCTGATCTGGCTGTTGGCACGATAGGGCCGTATCGGCCTTAAATATGGCGGGCTTGCCGAGGCTGCCGACCAACTTGCCACGATTTAGGGCATAAATACTGTCCCAATTGTCGCTTTTCGCGTGACAGGCGGGCCGCTTTGTGGTTTCGCCTGCCGCACGACAAGGAAGGGCGGCCATGGGCGCAACAAAATTGCTGAAGTTCGTCGATCGCGGGCAGGCCTATCCGGCCAAGCGCACCGCCGACGAGCGCGCGCAGGATTTTCTCGAGATCAGCCGCCCCTATATCCTCGCCAAGGCCGAGGAGCAGGCCGGGCGCTGCAGCCAGTGCGGCGTGCCCTTCTGCCAGGTCCATTGCCCTCTGCAGAACAACATCCCCGACTGGCTGAAGCTGACTGCCGAAGGCCGGCTGGAAGAAGCCTATGAAGTCTCGTCGGCCACCAACGCCATGCCGGAGATCTGTGGCCGCATCTGCCCGCAGGACCGGCTGTGCGAAGGCAATTGCGTGATCGAAGAAGGCTTCGGCAGCGTCACCATCGGCTCGGTGGAAAAGTTCATCACCGACACCGCGTGGGAGAATGGCTGGGTGAAGCCGCTGCTGCCGGTGGCCGACCGCAGTGGGCAAAGTGTGGGCATCATCGGCGCCGGCCCGGCCGGCCTCACCGCCGCCGAGGCGCTGCGGGTGAAGGGTTATGACGTGCATGTCTATGACCGGCACGACCGCGCCGGGGGCCTGCTCACCTATGGCATCCCCGGCTTCAAGCTGGAAAAGCCGGTGGTGATGCGGCGCGTCGAGCGTCTGCGCGACGGCGGCGTGCACTTCCACCAGGGCTTTGCCGTGGGCGTGGATGCCAGCCTGGCCGATCTGCGCGCCCGCCACGACGCGATTCTGGTGGCCACCGGCGTCTACAAGGCGCGCGCCGTCGAGGTGCCGGGCGCCGACGGGCCGAGCACGCTGGAAGCGCTCGACTATCTGATCGCCGCCAACAAGGTCGGCTTCGGCGACGAGATCCCCGATGCGGCGCGCTTCGATGCCGCTGGCAAGCATGTGGTGGTGATCGGCGGCGGCGACACCGCGATGGACTGCGTGCGCACCGCCATCCGCCAGGGCGCCGCCAGCGTAAAGTGCCTCTATCGCCGCGACCGCGAGAATATGCCAGGTTCGGCACGCGAGGTGGCCAATGCCGAGGAAGAGGGTGTCGAGTTCGTGTGGCTCGCCGCCCCGGCCGAGATCACGGCCACCGGCGTGGTGGCGCAGGCGATGCGGCTGGGCCAGGCCGGCCCCGATGGTCGCCGCAGCCCGGAACCCGATGGCAGCAATCGCTTCACCGCCCGGGCCGATCTGGTGATCAAGGCACTCGGCTTTGACGCCGAGGATCTGCCGGCGCTGTTCGGCGCGCCCGATCTGCCGGTCACCCGCTGGGGCACGCTGCGCGTTGACCATCGCACCATGATGACTGGGCTCGATGGCGTGTTCGCCGCCGGCGACATCGTGCGCGGCGCCAGCCTGGTGGTGTGGGCGGTGCGCGATGGCCGCGACGTGGCGCAGCAGATGCACGCGTTTCTCAAGGCCCGCGCTGGCACCGCCGCGGCGCGCGCCGCCTGATGAACAGGACACATGCCATGAAGAGCCTCCTCGCCGCCCTTGCCCTGCTGGTCGCCGGGCCGGCCTTCGCCCAGGCCAAGCCCGCTGCCATTTCCCCGGCCGCCCAGCAGGCTGCTGCCGCGCTGGTGGCGCAGCTGGGCATCAAGCCGCAGCTGCAGGCGCAGATGAGCAATACGGTCAACCAGATGCGGTCGGGCGTGGTGATCCGCGCCATGCTGGCCCAGCAGCCAGGCTTCGTGCCCGCCTATCAGGCCAACAAGGCGAAGTTCGATCCGGTGCTGGCGAAAGCCGGCGCCATCCAGGCCGATATTGCCCAGGGCGTCATCAACCAGAATCTGAACGCCGTGGTGGCCGATGCCGCCACCGCCTATGCGCGCCAGTTCACGCTGGCCGAACTGAATGGCCTCATCGCCTTCTATCGCAGCCCGCTCGGCCAGGCGCTGCAGAAGAAGCAGCCGCTGGTGGCGAACCAGATCGCCCAGTCCAGCGCGACGCGCATCGGCCAGAAGATCGATGCAGCCATGCAGGCCAACCAGCAGAAGCTGCGCGCCGCGCTGGCGCCGCTGAACAGCCAGCCCGCCGCGGCCAAGTGAGACACGCCATGACCGAACTTCCCAACTTTACCGCCAGCGAAGCCGAGCGGCAGCGCCTTGCCGATAGTGGCATGTATCGTCCGGAATTCGAGGGCGATGCCTGCGGTGTTGGCCTGGTTGCCGCCATCGACGGCCGGCCGCAGCGCCGGGTGGTGACGGCCGCCATCGATGCCCTGAAGGCGGTGTGGCACCGCGGCGCCGTGGATGCCGACGGCAAGACCGGTGACGGCGCCGGCATCCTGGTCGAGATCCCGGTGGATTTCTTCCACGAACATGTCGAACGCCATGGCCAGAAGCCGGTGGCCGGCCTGCTGGCGGTGGGCCAGGTGTTCCTGCCGCGGACGGATCTTGGCGCTCAGGAAGCCTGCCGCACCATCGTTGAATCGGAAATCATCGGCTTTGGCTACAAGGTCTATGGCTGGCGCCAGGTGCCGGTGGACATCAGCTGCATCGGCGAGAAGGCGATGCAGAGCCGCCCCGAGATCGAGCAGATCATGATCGCCGGGCCGAAGCAGCAAGGCAATGACGCCAAGGACCAGTTCGAGAAGGACCTGTTCCTGATCCGCCGCCGCATCGAGAAGAAGGTGATCGAGGCCCAGATCCAGGGCTTTTACTTCTGCTCGCTGTCGTGCCGCACGCTCATCTACAAGGGGCTGTTCCTGGCCGAGTCGCTGAGCCAGTTCTACCCCGATCTGAACGACGAGCGGTTCATCAGCCGCTTTGCCATCTATCACCAGCGCTATTCCACCAACACCTTCCCGCAATGGTGGCTGGCGCAGCCGTTCCGCTGCCTCGCGCACAATGGCGAGATCAACACGATCCGCGGCAATTCGAACTGGATGAAGAGCCACGAGATCAAGATGGCCGCGTCCGCGTTCGGCGAGCATTCGGAAGACATCAAGCCGCTGATCCCGGCCGGCGCGTCGGACACGGCGGCGCTGGATGCGGTGTTCGAGGCTTTCGTGCGGTCGGGCCGCGATGCGCCGACCGCCAAGCTGATGCTGATCCCGCAGGCCTGGCAGAAGGACGACACGCTCGATCCCGCCACGCGCGCCATGTATGCCTTCTTCGCGTCGGTGATGGAGCCGTGGGACGGGCCGGCGGCGCTGGCCATGACCGATGGCCGCTGGGTGGTGGCCGGTCTTGACCGCAACGCATTGCGCCCCATGCGCTATTGCCTGACACGCGATGGCCTGCTCATCACCGGCAGCGAGGCCGGCATGGTGGTGGTGCCGGAAGCCGAGGTGGTGAAGAAGGGCGCGCTCGGCCCCGGCCAGATGATCGCGGTCGATCTCGATGCCCCGGCGGACCGCTTCTACAGCGATGCCGCGATCAAGGCGAAGGTGGCCGGCGCGCAGGATTATGCAGCGCTGGTGGCCGGCTTCACCGATTTCGAAAGCCTGCCCGGCCGGGCCGCTCCGGAACCCGGCCCGGCCTATGGCCGCGATGACCTCAGGCGCCGCCAGGTCGCCGCCGGCCAGACGCTGGAGGACATGGAGCTGATCCTGGCGCCGATGGTGGAAGACGCCAAGGAAGCGGTGGGCAGCATGGGCGATGATGCCCCGCTGGCGGTGATTTCCGATCTGCCACGCAACCTGTCGCACTTCTTCCGGCAGAATTTCAGCCAGGTCACCAACCCGCCCATCGACAGCTTGCGCGAAACCCGGGTGATGAGCCTGAAGACGCGCTTTTCCAACCTCACCAACATCCTCGATGAAGGCGCCACCCAGGCCGGGGTGATGGTGATGGACTCACCCGTGCTGTCCAACCGCGACTGGCAGGTGCTGAAGGACCATTTCGGCCGCCAGGTGGCCGAGATCGATTGCACCTTCGACATCGCCGGCGGCCCGGCCGCGCTGCGCGAAGCCATTGCCCGCGTGCGTGCCGAGGCCGAGACCGCGGTGCGCCAGGGCAAGACGCAGCTATTCCTGACCGACGAGCACCAGAGCGCGAAGCGTGCCAGCATTGCCATGATCCTGGCGACGGCGGGGGTCCATACCCACCTCGTCCGCAAGGGCCTGCGCACCTATGCCAGCATCAACGTGCGCGCCGCCGAAGCACTCGACACCCATTATTTCGCGGTGCTGATCGGCGTCGGCGCCACCACGGTGAACGCCTATCTGGCGCAGGAGGCCATTGCCGATCGCCATGCCCGCGGCCTGTTCGGTGCGCTTTCGCTCGATGATTGTGTCGCCCGCTACAGGAAGGCCGTGGACGATGGCCTGCTGAAGATCATGGCCAAGATGGGGATCGCGGTGATCTCCTCCTATCGCGGCGGCTACAACTTCGAGGCGGTTGGGTTGTCGCGCGCGCTGGTCAACGATTTCTTCCCCGGCATGCCGGCGAAGATCTCGGGCGAGGGCTTCGAATCGCTATTCATCAACGCCCAGCTGCGCCACGACAAGGCCTGGGACGAGGATGTGATCGCGCTGCCGGTGGGTGGCCTCTATCGCTGGCGCGCCGGCGGCGAGGCGCATGCCTGGAGCGGCCATCTCATCCACCTGCTGCAGACGGCGGTGAGCCGCGACAGCTATTCCGATTATGTGAAGTTCAGCCGCGGGGTGCAGGCGCTGCCGCCGATCAGCTTGCGCGATCTGCTCGATTTCGTGCCGGGCACTAGGCCAATCCCGCTGGAAGCCGTGGAATCGGTGACCGAGATCAGGAAGCGCTTCGTGACCCCGGGCATGAGCCTGGGTGCGCTGTCCCCGGAAGCGCACGAAACGCTGGCCATCGCCATGAACCGCATCGGCGCCAAGGCGGTGTCGGGTGAAGGCGGCGAGGATCCGCAGCGCTTCGTGCCCTATGCCAACGGCGACAATGCCAACAGCGTGATCAAGCAGATCGCCTCGGGCCGCTTCGGCGTGACCGCGGACTATCTGAACGCCTGCGAGGAGATCGAGATCAAGGTGGCGCAGGGCGCCAAGCCCGGCGAGGGCGGGCAGCTGCCCGGCTTCAAGGTGACCGAGCTGATCGCCAAGCTGCGACATTCGACGCCGGGCGTAACGCTGATCAGCCCGCCGCCGCACCACGACATCTATTCGATCGAGGATCTCGCCCAGCTCATCTATGACCTGAAGCAGATCAACACCCGGGCGCGGGTGTGCGTGAAGCTGGTCAGCTCTGCCGGCATTGGCACGGTGGCGGCTGGCGTCGCCAAGGCGCACGCCGATACGATCCTCATCTCCGGCAATGTCGGCGGCACCGGCGCCTCCCCGCAGACCAGCATCAAATATGCCGGCACGCCGTGGGAAATGGGCCTGTCCGAAGTCAACCAGGTGCTGACCTTGAATGGTCTCAGGCACCGCGTGAAGCTGCGCGCCGATGGTGGCCTGAAGACCGGACGCGACGTGGTGATCGCCGCCATCCTGGGCGCCGAGGAATATGGCATCGGCACCATGAGCCTGGTGGCGATGGGCTGCATCATGGTGCGCCAGTGCCATTCGAACACCTGCCCGGTGGGCGTGTGCACGCAGGACGACGCGCTGCGCGCCAAGTTCGCCGGCACGCCCGAAAAGGTCATCAACCTGATGAGCTTCGTGGCCGAGGAGGTGCGCGAGATCCTCGCCCGGCTCGGTTTCCGCCGGCTCGACGATGTCATCGGCCGCACCGAGCTGTTGCGTCAGGTCAGCCGCGGCGCCGAGCATCTCGACGATCTCGATCTCAACCCGATCCTGGCCAAGGTCGATGCCCCCGATGCCATGCGGCGCTGGGGCCTGGGCGACGGGCGCAACCCGGTGCCCGACAGCCTCGATGCCGAGATGATCCGCGATGCCGCGCAGCTGTTCGAGCGCGGCGAGAAGATGCAGCTGGCCTACACGGTCAGGAACACCCACCGCGCCGTGGGCACAAGGCTGTCGGGCGAGATCACCCGGCGCTTCGGCATGGCGGGCCTGCAACCGGGCCATGTGCATGTGCGGTTGCGCGGTTCGGCCGGCCAGTCGCTGGGCGCCTTCGCCGTGCAGGGCATCAAGCTCGAGGTGTTCGGCGAGGCCAATGACTATGTCGGCAAGGGCCTGTCGGGCGCCACCATCGTGGTGCGGCCGATGGTGTCCTCACCGCTTGCCAGCCAGGACAATGCCATCATCGGCAACACCGTGCTCTATGGTGCCACCGCCGGCAAATTGTTCGCCGCCGGCCGCGCCGGGGAACGGTTCGCGGTGCGCAACAGCGGCGCGCAGGTGGTGGTGGAAGGCTGCGGTGCCAACGGCTGCGAATATATGACCGGCGGGACCGCCGTGATCCTGGGCCCGGTGGGCGACAATTTCGCCGCCGGCATGTCGGGCGGGATGGCCTTCGTGCTGGATCAGGACGGCCAGTTCGAACGCGCCGTGAACCGTGACAGCGTGATCGTGCAGCGGCTGGCCAGCGCCCATTGGGAGGCGCAGGTGCATGGCCTGATCGAGGAACATGCCCGCGAGACCGGATCAAAATGGGCGGCGGGGCTGCTCGCCGAGTGGGACCGCACTCGCGGCGCCATCTGGCAGGTGTGCCCGAAGGAAATGGTCAGCCGGCTGGCGCACCCGCTCAGCGACGATACCGCCAGCATCGCCGCCGAATAGGGGCCAATCCTTGAAACCGGGCCGCTGACTGCTATATTCGGCTAGAACAGTCAGTGACCCCGGTGCCAAGGATGATGCATGGCCAAGAGCAATGATCCGTTGATCGAAAGCCTGATGCAGCTGGCGGTGGCCGCTGCCCCGCTGGTGAGAAAGGCGCGCGAGGCCGGCATCTTCCGCCGCGACGACGACGTGGTGGACGCCGAAGTGGTGACACCGAAAGCGGCCGAGCCGCCGCCACCCACCCCGCCGGAACCGCCGATGGCCCCCCAAGCCGCTGCCACGCCGCCGCCGGTGAGCCCCGACATCGCCGCGATGCAGGACATCATCGTGCGCCAGGCCCTGCGCATCAACGAGCTGGAGGCCGAGGTGGCGAAGCTGAAGGCGGCCAAGCCGGCGAAGACCAAAACCAAGCCCGCGCCAGCCAAGCCGAAGGCCGCGAAGGCCTAGCCCTTCCGGAAGATCACCTTGCCGCGCTGTTCGACGAACAATTTCTCGAACGTCACCGGGTGGAAATAGGCTTCCACGCGGCCCGTTTCGGGCATCACGCCATAGACTTCATAGCAGCCGCCATCCAGCTTGGCCTTGGCAACGGTCCAGCCCTGCTTGACCAGTTCGGCCTTCAGCGCCTCGATCGGCTTCCTGTCTTCCGGCTTCACGTCGCATTTCATCTTGCCGGTGGCGAAGGCCGGGGTGGCCATCAGGGCTGCTGCACAGGCCGCCATCATCATCGTGCGCATTGTCATGCCTTTCTGGTTACAGGGAAAAATCGGACAATCTGGAGCCCGCCCACGATGGCGGCCACAGCCAGCGCCAGGCGCATCGCATCGTGGACCACGGCCATGTGCAGCAGCGCCACGCCGGCGGCCGGCAGGGCCAGGCGCTGCACCGGCTTCCAGGCCCGGCGCAGGACGCGCATGGCGGCATCATTGCTGGCCAGCGCCGGCGGCAGCAGCAGGGC
>NZ_WMHO01000096.1 GCF_010994245.1 Sandarakinorhabdus rubra | reverse complement strand
TGCGCGCCGCCATGCCCTTCACGTCGCCGCCGGCACAGAAGGCGCCGCCGGCCCCGGTGATCAGGATGGCGCCGATGGCGGGATCGGCCTCCGCCTCGCCCAGCAGCCGTGCCAGCCCATCCAGCATCGCGCGCGACAGGGCGTTGCGCGCCGCCGGGCGGTTGAGGGTGAGGGTCAGCACGCCGTCAGCGGTGCTGGCCTGCAGATCATCTGTGCCCGTGTCATAGCTCATCGGTCAGTCTCCGGCAGGAAATCGAGGCCACACAGGCGCGCCGGCGCAGTAAGGCCGGTGAGGCGGATGGCGTTGAGGCCCTCGCCGCGCTGATCGGCGACGGCCGTGAAGTCGAGCGCGCCATTGTCGAGCGCGATTCGCCAGTTATCCCCGCGCCGCACGGCGGGCCGGTCGAGGATGGCCGCCCAGCGCGCGGCGGTGGCGGCCGGATCATCGCAGGCAAGGCTTGCGCCGCTGATGGCCATGTCGGCCCGGGCATGGCGCTGCCAGTCGCGCCCCGCCCACATATAGCTGCCCAACAGGATGCTGTCTGGGCCGTGATGATCGATGGAGAGCAGGCAGCCGCCGGTGTCGCGCGGGTGGAGATGGAGGGCTGTCGCGTGCAGGGCGGCATCGCCCACGCTCAGATCCTCCACGATCCGCACGCCAAGTGCGGCCATCCGGGCGCGCACCGGCGCCAGATCATCAGTGTCGAGGATGACCATGTAGCCGGTGGCGCCGCCGCGCCGCGCCAGGTAGCGGCCGGCGGTGGTGTTCTCGGCCATTGGTGCCAGCGCTTCGAGGAAGGTGCCGCCCAGCGCCCACAGCGCGTTTTCGAGGCCATATTTGCCGACACCTGGATCGCGGTAGCAGATGTCGGCCACCACAAGGCGGCCGACATCGGCCTCGACCGGTGCAAGGTCGGGCGCCACCATGGCAATCTGGCGCAGTCTGAGCATCCATCCTCCCCAAAGCGGTCGTTGCCGCGTCCCCATCTCCGGCGCAGCATCGCAGCCTAGGGGAGGCGATGATGGCGCAAGATGGCGTGACTGTCAGCACCGAAGCCGGCGTGATGCTGATCACGCTGGATCGGCCCGAGAAATTGAACGCCTACACCGATGCGATGGGCCGGGCGTTGGCCCGGGCGGTCCGCAGCGCCAGCGCCGACGATGCGGTGCGCGCCATCATCATCACCGGGGCCGGCCGCGCTTTCTGCGCCGGCGCCGACGTCTCGGCCGGCGCCGAGGCCTTCGACATGGCGGGCGCCGGTGCCGGCAATTTCGGCAACGGCCGTGGTAGGGGCCGGGGCGCTGGCAGAGAGGACAGTTTCATCCACGCCCTGTTTGAAGCGACCAAGCCCACCATCGCGGCCATCAATGGCCCGGCCGTGGGCGTGGGCATCACCCTCACCCTGCCGTGCGACGTGCGCATCTGCTCCACCAACGCGCGCATCGGCTTTGTCTTCGCCCGCCGCGGCCTCGTGCCGGAAGCCGGCAGCGCCTGGTTCCTGCCGCGTCTTGTCGGCCTGCCCCAGGCGCTGCGTTGGTGCCTGTCGGGCCGGCTGTTCGATGCCGAGGCGGCGAAGGCCGGCGGCCTGGTGAGCGAGGTGGTGTTCCCCGGCGAGCTGGTCGACCGTGCCCGCGCCATTGCCGCCGAGATGACGCAGGGCACCGCGCCTGTGGCTATCGCCATGACGCGCGCCATGCTGTGGCGGTTGGGCAGTGCGGCCAGCCCCGACGACGCGCTGGCGGTGGATGCGGCCTGGAACATCGCGCTGGGCGCCGGACCGGACGTCAAGGAAGGTGTGGCGGCCTTCCTCGAGAAGCGGGAGCCGGCGTTTCCCGGCCGCGTCAGCGCCGATCTGCCGCCCGGCTATCCTTGGGGTGCACCGAAGCCCCGCCGCCGCAAGGTCGCCAGCTGATGGACATCTCGCCCGAATATTATGGCCTGATCGAAGGCGGCATCAGCCTGTTTGCCGTGCTGGCCTTCGCCGGCTGGCAGCTGTGGAGCCTGCGGGAGAAACCAGGGGAACGGGACGATGAACCCGACCCGCCCCCCGGCTGATCAGAAGTTCACCCGCACCCGGCCATAGACATAACGCCCATTGATCCCGATCGGCGACAGGATATCATAGGCGAGGTTGCCCGCGCCATTGATGTCGTCGATCGAACGGTCGGGATAATTGTCGAACAGGTTGTTGGCGCCGATCGCGACATTGAGCGACTTGGCGATGGTGGCGCTGAGTTCGAGATCGAGCTGCCATTCGGCGCCGAAGGTCTGGCGCGGGGTGAAGCCGCCGAAATCGAACTGGCGGGTGGTGCTGCCATAGCGGTTGACCCGCACCAGGCCACCGAACGTGCCGTTGGTCCAGTCGGCGTTGAACACGAAGCGGTTGTTGGGGGCGGCCGTGGTCAGCGTGTTGCGCTCTTCGAGGCCGATGAGGGCGCCGGGGATGCCGTTGGCCGCGAGCTGCGGCGGCGGCGCATCGACACGCAGGATCTTGTTGTCGAAATAGCTGTAGCCGGCGTTCACGTTCAGCGTGCCGCCGCCAAGTTGCCCTGTGTAGGCCGCAACGGCCTCCACCCCGCGGGTTTCGAGATCGACCGCGTTGGTGAAGAAGTTGATGGCATCAAAGCTGCCCAGGCCCAGCGCGGTGCGCTGCTGCGGCGTCAGATCGCCCAGGTCGAAGCGCTCCGACAGGGTGATGCGGTTGTTGACCCGGATGCGGAACAGATCGACCGACAGCCTGAGACCCGCCATCGGTGCCGCCGTGATGCCGGCCGACAGGTTGAAGGCGCGTTCCGGATCAAGATCGGCGGCGCCGAGCGCACGCGCCGCCGGGCTGTCCACCGGCAGGGTGGCAACGCGGCGCAGCGAGCCGCCTTCGCCGAAGTTCAGCGACGTGGACGAAGCGCCCAGCTGGGCCAACGCCGGCGCCCGGAAGCTGTTGGAAATGCTGCCGCGCAGCGCCAGGCCGGGGGTGAATTCCCAGCGCGCCGCCGCCTTGCCGGCCACCGCGCTGCCGGCATCGCTGTAATGTTCGAAGCGGCCAGCGGCATCGACATAGAGGGTTTCCACCACCTCGGCCGACAGTTCGGCATAGGCGGCATAGACCTGCCGGTCGAGCCGGCGGGCGTCCTCTGGCGTCAGGCCGGGGCCGGCCTGCACGCCGGGCTGAAGGCCCAGGCTGTCGGGGTCGGCGAGTGGGCCGACCGCATAGGAGGCTTCATCGCCCGGCGAGGAGCGCCAGCGTTCGTGGCGCAGCTCGGCGCCGATCGCGAAGGTCACCGGGCTGGCGAGACCGGCATCGAATTCGCGCGCCGCATCGAGGTTGGCGCTGATCTGGTCGAACCGCGTCTTCGCCAGCAGCACGTCATTGGGCGAGGCGGCGCCCAGCGAATAGTTGACCGTGTTGCGCAGCCGCTGGGTGATGCTGTTGGCGCCCCAGGTGACGCTGCCATCCAGCCGCCATGCGCCGGCATCGCCCTTCACCCCGGCGGTGAGCGAGAGATCGCGGTTGCGGATGCGGCTTTCCGGGCGGAAGCCATTGAGGCCGCCGGGCTGGGCCGGGCTGACATAGTTGTTGCCATTGCCATCGACGATCACCGGCCAGCGGAAGAAATTGGCCCCGGAGACATTGCGCAGATGGGCGACGCCAAAGCTGTAGGCGCGCGCGCTGCCCAGCGCGAATTCGGTGTTGTACCAGGCGTGGCCGCTGTTGACGGCGGGGTCGCCGACCTTGAACAGCCGCTCTCCGAAGAAGCGGTCGTTGCGCGGATCGGAATAGCTGCCGTTGGTGAGGAACTGGCCGCCCTGATCGCGCCCGGCGCGGTTGGTGCCCTCCTGGAAGAGGTAGTCGCCCCCAACGCTCAGGAAGCCGTCGTTCCCCAGCTTGAAGCCGGCCTTGCCGTCGATCACCACGGTCTGGCCGTCGGTCAGCCGCTGGTCGAGCACATCGGGGTTGGTGACGTTGAGGCCATAGGTGACGCCGAACGAGCCGCCGCTGTCCGACCGGTCGAGCCCGACATTGACCACGCCGGCAATGGCATCGCTGCCATATTGGGCGCCGGCGGCATCGCGCAGCACCTCGATGCGGGTCACGGCGTTGATCGGCAGCGTGTTGAAATCAACGGGCGTGGTGCCGCGGCCGATCTTGGTGTCGAGGTTGGGCACCGAGGTGCTGTGGTAGCGCTTGCCGTTGACCAGCACGAGCGTCTGGTCGGGCGACAGGCCGCGCAGCTGGGCGGCGCGGACCGCATCGCCGGCGCCGCTGTTCGACTGGCGCGGGAAGTTGAAGCTGGGGGTCAGATTCTGGATGGCCTGCGCCAGTTCGCCGGTGGTGCCGGACTGGCTGATGGTGGCGCCGTCCAGCACGTCCACCGGCACCGGGCTTTCGGTCACGGTGCGATCGCGGCTGCGAGTGCCGGTGACGATGATCAGGTCGCTGTCGGTCTCGGCGGCCAGCGCCGGCGGCGCGGTGAGCGCGGTGGCGGCGAGCAAGGCGCCAAGCAAGGGCTGCGTGATCGGCTTCATGAGTTGGGCCTCCCGATTGAATGTCTATTAACGGGGCAGGGATTTACGCGAGGCCTCGGGCAGGGATAAACAACAATTGCTTGTTCCACCTGAAACATATCTGTCATTGGGGCCAAGCGTTGCAGAAAGGGCACAGGTTCGCGCATGACCGAAGGCGGGGCCGAAACGGCAAGCAATGCCCCGCGCCGTGTGCTGGGCCCCTGGGCCGCCGCCTCGGTGGTGGTTGGCATGGTGGTGGGTGCCGGCATCTTCCGATCAGCCAGCCTGGTCGCCGCTGGCATCGGCAATGATGCGCTGGTGCTCGTCGCCTGGGCGGTGGGCGGCGTCTTCGCGCTGGCCGGTGCGCTCTGCTATGCGGAGCTGTCGACCGCCTTTCCGCATCCGGGCGGGGACTATCGCTTCCTGCGCCTGGCCTTCGGGCCCGGCATCGCCTTCCTGTTCGCCTGGTCGCGCTTTGCGGTGATCTTCACGGCCAGCGCCACCATGCTGGCCTTCGTGGCGGCCGATTACATTGCCGAACTGGTGCCGTTGTCGGCCTTCGCGCGCGGCGCCGTGGCGGCCGGTTCCATCCTGCTGCTTACCGTCCTCAACCTCGCCGGCGTGAGGCGCAGCACCGGAGGGCAGGTGGCGCTGGTGGCGATCGACGTGCTGGCGCTGCTGGCACTTGGCGGTGCCGCACTGGCGCTGCTGGCCGCCGGTACGCCGCAGGTGGCGCCAACGCCGGCGCCGCGCCCGTTCGAGGCCGGCAGCTTCGGGGCGGCAATGGTGTTCGTGATGCTCGCCTTCGGCGGCTTCAACGACAGCGCCACCCTGTCGGCCGAGGTGCGCCGCCCGCGCGACATGACGATCGCCATGGTCGGCGGCATGGGCCTCGTCACCGCGCTATACCTGCTGGCCAACTGGGCTTATCTGTCGGGGCTGGGCGGCGCTGGCCTTGCCTCCAGCGCCGCGCCAGCGGCGCAACTGATGGCCCATGCCTTCGGGCCGGCCGGGCAGATCGCCATGGTGGTGGCCGTCACCATCGCGGCGCTGGCGATCCTGAATGCGTTGGTGCTTGTGGGTGGCCGCACGCTCTATGCTGCCGCTGGCGACGAGCCGGCCCTGGCCCGGCTGGCGCAGTGGGACAGTGCCTCGGGCGTGCCGCGTGCGGCGATCTTCGCCCAGTGCGCGGTGTCGCTGGTGCTGGTGGTATGGGGCGCCAACTCCACCGGCTTTGCAAAGATGGTGGACTATATGGCGCCGGTCTACTGGCTGTTCCTGTCGCTGACCGGCCTGTCGCTGATGCGGCTGCGCCGCCGCGATCCCGATGGCCCGCGCCCCTATCGCGTGCCCTTTTACCCGATCGTGCCACTGATGTTCACCGCCGGCTCCACCTATGTGCTGGTGTCATCAGTACTCTATGTCGGCTGGGTCGGCTGTGCGATCAGCTTCGGCATGCTGGCGCTCGGCTTGGTGGTGCGGGCCGGGCTGAACCGCAACGCCCGGGGGGTGGCGGCGGGCAGCGCCTAGCCCGGCGCGCAAGCGGCGAACAGCTGCTGCACAGCCGGCGCCAGCCGGATCGCGCCCTGCTGCCCATCCGGCAGGCGCCATTTCAGCCTCCCCTTGCCGGCAGCGATGGCGACGTGAAGGGCGGAACCGCGCTGAATCAGGAACTCGGACGTGCCAACGCCGTCCTCGACAAATTGTTCGTCGAGCAGTGCAGTGGCGCCGCTGGCCCAGAACTGCATCGGCCGGCCACCACTGAGCGGCGCTTCACTGCCAAGCCAGAAAACGATGCTACCTCCGGCCCGGCATTCGAAGGCGGCATCGGCCATCGTGGCGGGGTTGCCCCAAACAGCCACCGGCCCCGGCAACTGGGCTTCCGCAGCGGATTTGAAGGTCCAGCCCGGCTGGGGTCCGCCGCCGCAACCGGCCAAAAGCACCGCCTGCGCGCCGGCGCACAGCAACCCTAGCCTCACGCCTTGCCTCAAGGCTTCCGGGGCATCCGCCAGGGCAGCATCCACTGCACGGCGCCGGTGGCGAAGCGCTGCATGTTGAGCGATTCGTGCACGGCCAGCACATCCTCCCCCCATAGCCGGGTGGAGAGCGCGGTGCGGCTGTAGAAGGGCGTATCCTCCCAGGTGGCGCGCACTCGGGCGGTGTAGCCGGCGTCGGCGCGCGTCAGCCTATCGAGCCGCCAGGCGGTGCGCGGCAGCACCACCGGGGCCGGCATCTCCATCACCTCGGCCTGGCCGTCGGGCGTGATCCGCAAGGCCATCCCGAAGGCGGCGCCATCGGCAAGCTGGCCCTCATACATCACCGCGGTGGAGCCATCCTTCAGATGCGCCCGGCTCCACTGCCAGTCGGCAAAGCCGGCTTCGAGCGGCTCGCTGCCGTGGTTGGCATCGAGATAGCCGGTGCCGGTCCAGCTCAGCGCCGGATCGGAAAAGCGCACGTCCACGCGCGATTGCGGCGCTAGCGGCTCCCACACGTGGCGGCCGCCGGGATCGAGCCGGAAGCGGCGCTGGCCGAACACGACGGGCGTCACCCGCACCTGCCCGCGCACATTCAGCGGCAGCACGGCGCCCTGTTCCTCGATGTCGATCACGAGAACCTCGCCATCCCAGCGGACGGCCGATGGGCCGATGCGCAGCGTCGTGCGGTCGCGCCACAGGGCGCCACGGCCGCGTTCGGTCATCGCCCAGCGCCGCCCGCGCCGGCCATAGAGGGCGACGTTCAGGGAGACGTGATTTTCCGGATCGTGGCGCCCGGACGCCTTGTAATAAGGCGAGAAGACCGAGCCGATGAAGGCGATGATGGTCAGTCCGAAACGGCCGCAGTCGCTTTCGGCGTCGACATACCACCAGCGGTAGCCGGGCCCAGGAACGTCCTGGTCGAAGCGCGGTCCGCCAGGATCGCCGCGCTCGCCAAGCGGCCGGACAAGGCCGCCATCGGCACGCCCGCTCCCGGGTGCGCCGAACCACTGGCCACCCAGAGCCCGGGCAGCTTCGTCCTGCTGCCAGGCCGGCGGAAGCTGGCCTGCCACCCGTGCGAGGCCCGACCATAGAGGGCCCCACCGCTGGAAGGGAAAAGCGCCTCGAACATCGCCGGTCCCACTGGCAGCATCGCGGTCGGTTTCAGTGTCAGCCCGCACCGGGCGAGGACCGCCAGCGTTGCTGTCTGACATTGTTCCATCTCCTCAGGGCTTGGTGGGGCGCCGTCGCCGCCAGAAAAATCTCCGGTCGCCGGGGCATTGACGATCAACTGGAATCGCTCGGGTGCGCCGGCCAGTGGCGGCGTGATGCCACGGTCCTGGGCGCAGATATAGATGCTGGGTTCCACCGGCAAGCGATGCTCGCCGAAGATGTTGCGGAACTCGGCGGCATAGTCGGTGGAAAAGAAGACATTGTGGCGATCAAGGTCGAAGCCGCTCGCTTCGGCCGTCATCATGGTGACCAGCGCGGACAGCGAGCGTTCGTGCGGCTTCACGCCGGTCACGGCGCCGGCTGCGGCGGGCCCGAAGCGGCCATCGGCGATGGCCGAGATGTCGCTGTTCGACAGCACGTCGCGGGCCGGGATCTCCTCGCCGCTGGCCAGCGTCACGCCGGCGGCGCGCCCGCCGCGCACCCGTATCTCGGCCACATGGGCGTTGTAGCGGAACTGCGCGCCCAGCCGCGCCGCCTGTGCCGCCAGCTGGCGTGCCAGTTCATGCATGCCGCCATCGACCAGCCAGACGCCGCGCGCCTCGAGATGGGCGATCAGCATCAGCGTGGCGGTGGCCTGGAACGGATCGGCGCCGGTGTAGGTGGCATAGCGGCCATAGAGCTGCCGCAGCCGCGGATCGCGGAAATACTTGCCCAGCGTGGCCCACAGAGTCGCGAACGGGTTGATTGCGAACATCTCGTGCAGATGGAAGGGCGCGTATTTCAGCGTCAGCCCGACGGGGCCCATGGCCGGGCTTTCCATGAAGCGGGTTTCCAGCGCCCGCCAGATGCGCGCCGCCTCGGCCTGGAAGCGCACCCAGCCGTCCGCCTCCTGCCCGCCGGCAAAGGCGGCGACAGCATCGCGGCTCCTGGCGTGATCGGCCCAAAGGTCGAGGCTGCTGCCATCCTGCCAGGCGTGGCGGGCAAGGCGATCGGACTTCACGAGCCGCAGATGATCATCGAGCACGGCGCCGGCATCGGCAAAGAGGCGTTCGAACACCGGGCGGTGGGTGAACACGGTGGGGCCGGCATCGATGGCGACGCCGCCCACATCCACGGTGCGCAGCTTGCCGCCGGGGTGGGCCATCCGCTCCACCACGGTCACCGGCAGCCCACGGGCGGCCAGCAGCACGGCCGCCGCCAGGCCGCCCATGCCCGCTCCGATGATGACAACGCCGTTATCGCCTGCCAAATCAGCTATCCGAATCAATGACCGGTTGCGCGCGGTTTGGCGCATGGTGGGCGCGCAGCGTCAAGGTCATGATGCGAATCGCAAGGGGAGCGCGGGGTGCCCAATGGCCGGCGTGGATGATGGCTGAAGTGGCGACCGGCGGCTTGAAGCTGCGCTGGTTGAATGCCCGCAACCGCGTGCTGATGGACCCGGCGTTCCAGCGCTTTGCCATGCGCAACTGGCTGCTGCGCGGCACCGCGCAGCGTCACGCCAATGCGATGTTCGCGGTGATCAGCGGCTTCGTGCAGACAAAGGCGCTCACCGCCACGGTGGATGCCGGGGTGATACGGCGGCTCGCCGGCGGCCCTGCCAGCACGGCGGACCTGGCGACAGGCGCCGGGCTGCCGCTGGATGCCATGGAGCGGCTGCTGGGGGCGGCCAGCGCCATCGACCTGGTGGAGCGC
>NZ_WMHO01000095.1 GCF_010994245.1 Sandarakinorhabdus rubra | reverse complement strand
GCGCCGGCATCGGGATGGCCATCCAGAACGAGAACGCGCTTCACAGCCCCATCTCGGCCGCCGCAGCCCTGATCCGGCCCTGCGCGGCAGGATCGCCGGCAAAGGCGGCCAGTGCGGAATCGCGCGCGGCCTTGGCGGCCGCCGCCTCGCCCAGCACGGAACGGGCTCGCATCAGCCGCAGCCAGCCAGCCTCGTCCTTCGGATTGGCCTTCAGCCGCTCGGCCAGGCCATCGACCATGCCGCGGATCATCGCCTGCCGCTGCGCCGGGTCCATCGCCTGCGCAGCCTGCACCTGGTCACGGCTGGGGCCGGGCATGACGCCCGCCGGGGGACCGGCAGAACCGGCCGCGGCCGCAGCGGCCACCGGCGGCGGCAGGCCCGGCACGGCGGCATTGCCAACCGGCTTGGTGGCCGCCAGCCGCGTCGCGATGTCGATGCCGGCGGCCTGCGCCGTCTGCTCGATGATGCCCTTCAATTGTGGCAGCCACGGCGCGTCGGCAGGCGAATCGGCCAGCAAGCGCAGCCAGTCATCGATGGCGCCCTTGCGGTCGCCAGTTTCCGCCTTGCGCACGGCGAGGAAATAGCGGGCGCGGGCATCGGCGCCATCCTGGGCGGCGGCCTTCTCGAAGGCGGCGGCAGCGGCCGGCGTCACCTGCCCGCCGGCTTCCTGCACCAGCGCTTCGCCATAGGCCGACTGGAAGCCCTCGCCATCGGGTTTCAGCGCAATGGCGCGGCCATAGGCGCGCACCGCATCGGCATAGCGGCCGGTCTGGAAATAGCTCCAGCCCAGCATCCGCCAGCCTTCGGGATCATCCGGCGTCGCCTGCATCTTCTGTTCAAGGCCGGCGATCAGCTGCGCCACCTCGCCACTGGCGGCCTGTTCCTGGGGCGCCGCCACCGCCGCCTGGGAGGGTGCACCGGCGCCGGAGGCCAGGTCTGGCCGCCCCATGGAGGCATAGAGCGCGGCGGCCGCCACCGCGACCAACCCGGCCAGCCCCAGCGCCACGCCCGACAGCGCCTTCTGGCCCATGGTGCGGTCAAGTTCCGGCGGGATATGGCCGGCAGCCAGCAGGCGGCGGCGGATCTCGTTCCTCATGCCTTCGGCTTCCGGCGGCTGGATGCTGCCGGCGGCCAGCTGCACGTCGATGTCGGCCAGCTGGTCCTTCAGCACGGCGATGGTGGCGGCGCGCGCGTCCACCCGGGCTTCGTGCCGGCGCACCAGCGGGATGGTGAGCCAGGCCGCGGCCATGGCGCTGAGCGCGATGAGGATGATCCAGAGCGTCATGGGTGAACTCAGTTGGAAGGACCGGCCAGCCGGTCAAGGTCGGCGCGTTCGGCCTCGGTCAGCGGGGCGGCATCCGGCGCTGCCACCGGCGCGCGCCGCCGCCACAGGATGAGACCAGCCGCGCCGAGCAGCAGCACCGCGAACGGGCCGCCCCACAGCAGCAGCGTGTCGGCTTCGACCGGCGGTTTCAGAAGCACGAAATTGCCATAGCGTTCCACGACATAGTCGCGCACCTCGGCATCGGATTTGCCCTGGCTGATCTGTTCGCGTACCAGCAGGCGCAGATCACGGGCCAGTGGCGCGTCGCTGTCGTCGATGCTCTGGTTCTGACAGACGACGCAGCGCAGATCCTTCGAAATGGCGCGGGCGCGGGCCTCTTGGCCGGCGTCCTTCAGCATCTCGTCAGGCAGGACGGCGGCTGCCGGCGCAGCCGGCAAAACGAGAACGGGCGGTGCCGCCAGCATCAAGGCCAGCGCAAGAAGGGCCCGCTTCATGCCTCTGCCCGCAACTGCTGCAACAGCGGCTTGATCTGGCCTTCCCAAACCTCGGGGCTGATCGGGCCGATCTGCTTGAAGCGGACACGGCCTTTCTTGTCGACGATGAACGTCTCCGGCACGCCGGTGACGCCCAGATCGATGGCGGTGCGGCCCTGCTCATCGGCCGCGACCCCGGCATAGGGGTTGCCATAACGGGCGAGCCAGGCGCGGCTGTCGGCCGGCTTGTCCTTCCAGGCGATGCCATAGACCGGGAAGCCTTCGCTCGCGATGCGCTCCAGCACCGGGTGTTCCTGCGGGCAGGCGGCGCACCAGCTGGCCCAGATGTTGAGCAGGCGCGGCTCGCCCCTGAAGCTGGCGCTGGCAAAGCCGTTCAGTTCCGGCGGGCCGCTGCCGGGCTGCTCGACGATGCCGGGCAGCGCGAACTCGGGCAGCGGCCGGTCGATCAGCTGGCTGGGCAGCTCCTTGGGGTCCTTGGTCAGGCCAATCCCCAGGAACACGGCCAGCCCGGCAAAGGCGATGATCGGCAGGATGAAGAGCAGGCGCTTCATGGCGGGCTTATTCGGCCGGAACCATGTTTGGCGCAAGACGGCTGCGCACTTGCGGCGCCCCTATGCGGAAGCGCCGATCCGACAGCGACGCCGCACCGCCCATCGCCATCATCAGCCCGCCGAACCAGATCCAGCCGACCAGCGGGTGCCAATAGATGCGCACGACGAGCCCCTGCCCACGCGCGTCGGACTGCACATCACCGATCGCCACATATTGGTTGCCGGCGATGGCGACGCCGATGCCGGCCTCGGTCGTCTGGTTGCCCGACACGGTGTAGAGCCGGCGCTCCGAGACCAGCTTGCCGTCGCTGCCGCCCTGGCGCGTAACGAAATGCGCGCGCAAGGCCCGATAATTGGCGCCGGCCACTTCCTCCACGCCGACCATGGTGACGGCAAGCGGCCCGGCCTGCGCCGTCTCGCCGGGGCGCATGACGAGGATCTTCTCGGCCGCAAAGCCGCTCATCGCCGAAATGCCGGCGGTGGTCACGCCGATGCCGGCATGGGCCAGCGCCAGCCCAAGGGTCGCGGCCGGCGTGGTGCGCACAAGCCGCCAGGAAAAGCCGCCAGCGCCCCACCAGCGCCGCACCAGCACTTGGCCGCCGCCCAGGATAAGCCAGGCCCCCAGCGCGAGCCCGAAGGCGCTGGCCGCCTTGTCCAGCCCCAACCACAGGGCCAGCACGGCGAACAGGGCGCTGGCCAGCACGGCCGGCAGCAGCAGCTTCTTCCCCACCGTGCCGGCATCGTCGCGCTTCCACGCCAGCATGGGCCCGACCGTGACCAGCAGCAGCAGCGGCACCGACAGCGGCGCGAACACCAGGTTGTAATAGGGCGGGCCGACCGAGATCTTGTTGGCCGGGTTCACCGCTTCCATGATCACCGGATAGAAGGTGCCGAGAAAGACCACGGCGGTCAGCGCCATCAGGATGAGATTGTTGATGGTCAGCCCGGATTCGCGGCTGATGCTGCCGAACAGCGCGCCCGATTTCATCTGCGGCGCGCGCAGGGCGAACAGCGCCAGCGCGGTGCCGGTCGCGCCAATGATCATGGCGAGGATGAAGACGCCGCGTTCCGGATCGACCGCGAAGGCATGCACCGAGGTGAGGATGCCGGAGCGCACGAGGAAGGTGCCGATCAGGCTCAGGGAGAAGGCGAGGATGGCGAGCAATATGGTCCAGCCGGCCAGCGCACCGCGCTTTTCGGTGACGATCGCCGAGTGCAGCAGCGCCGTGCCCAGCAACCACGGCATGAAGCTGGCATTCTCCACCGGGTCCCAGAACCACCAGCCGCCCCAGCCCAGTTCATAATAGGCCCAGAAGCTGCCCAGCGTGATCCCGCAGGTGAGCGGCACCCACGCCGCCAGCACCCATGGCCGCATCCAGCGCGCCCAGGCCGGATCGGCGCGGCCTTCCATCAGAGCGGCAACAGCAAAGCTGAAGGTGACCGAAAAGCCGACATAGCCAAGGTAGAGCAGGGGCGGGTGGAAGACGAGGCCCGGATCCTGCAGCAGCGGGTTCAGCTCCGCGCCATCGAGCGGCGCCGGGGACAGTCGCGCGAACGGGTTGGAGGTGAACAGCGCGAAGGCCAGGAACGCCACCGAGATCATCGCCTGCACGGAGAGCACGCGGGCCTGCAGCGTGGCCCGCAGATTGTCGCCAAAGCGGGCGATGCCCGCGCCATACAGGGCCAGCACCAGTACCCACAGCAGCATCGAGCCTTCGTGATTGCCCCAGGTCGCAGCCAACCGATAGGGCAGCGGCTGCGACAGCGCACTGTGATTGGCGACCAGCGCGACGGAGAAATCAGCCTGCCCGAACAGGGTCATCAGTGCAGCAAAGGCGATGGTGATCAGCAGGGCCTGCAAGCCGGCGGCGCTGCGCCCGAAGGCCATCAGCGCCGCGTCGCCGCGGCCTGCGCCCAGCATTGGCAGCACCGCTTGTGCGGCCGCCACCAGCAACGCCAGGATCAGGGCGAAATGGCCGATTTCGGCAAGCATGGGGGCGAACTCTCCTCGATGGCCGCGCCAGAAATTCGCCGTCCGGGCGCAGTCTTGCTCTAGCCCAACCGTAACCAGATGCTAGGATTCATTCGATAGACCCAAGGGTCTAGGCGGGCCATAGCCGGGGGGCAAGCGCCATAGTGACGCCGTATCGCATCGCCATCGTTGGGTCAGGCCCAGCCGGCCTGTCGGCTGCCGCGCATGCGGCCCGGCTCGGGCTGAGCCACGTGCTGCTCGAAAAGACCGACCATCTGTCGGACACGATCTTCAAATATCAGAAGGGCAAGCATGTGATGGCAACGCCGTCACAGCTGGTGCTGCGTTCCCCGCTCGATTTCGAGGCAGGCAAGCGCGAGATGGTGCTGGGCACCTGGAACGAGCAGACGGCCGCCGCCGGGGTCAACGTGCGCATCCGTGCCGAGGTGACGGCGATCACCGGCACCGGCGATCCCATTCCCGGATCGGTGATGAAGCTCGTGAAGCGCAAGCGCGACGGCACCAGCGAGACGCAGGACATCCAGCGCCTGGCGCCGCCCTATCGGCTGACACTGGCCGATGGCGAGACGATCCTGGCGGACACCGTGATCCTGGCCATCGGCACGCAGGGCAATCCCAACCTGATGGCCTGCCCGGGCGGCGATCTGCCCCACGTCCAGTATCAGCTCGACGATCCGAGCGAGTATACGGACGAGCATATCTTCGTGATCGGCGGCGGCGATGCCGGGATAGAGAATGCGCTGGGCCTCGCTGCCGATCCGGCCCAGAACAACAAGGTGACGCTGGTCAACCGCTCGGCCGAGTTTGCGCAGGCCAAGGATGCCAACGTGAAGGCGCTGATGGCGGCCCGCGATGCAGGCCGCATCAGCATCATGACGCAAAGCACGACGCGGACGATCGAGCAGGGCTGGATCACGCTCGACACCGCCGAGGGCGAGGTGCGCGCCCCCTGTGACCGGGTGATCGCGCGCATGGGCTCGGCGCCGCCGCGCAGCTTTGTCGAACAGTGCGGAGTGGAGTTTGCCAGCAATGACCGGCTGGCCTTCCCGAAACTGTCCGCCACCTTTGAATCGACGGCGCCGGGAATCTACGTGGTGGGTGCGCTGGCCGGCTACCCGCTGATCAAGCATTGCATGAACCAGGGCCACGACGTCGTCGAGTTCATCAATGGCAATCTGGATCTGAGGCCCGCCGACGAACCGATCCTCGAAGCGAAGTTCACTGGCCTTCCCGGCGCACGCAGCGTCGCCGACTGGCTGGAGTATCTGCGCTCCAGCGTCTCGATCCTGTCGGGCATGAGCAGCTTGCAGATGCGCGAGTTCATGCTGGATTCGAGCGTGCGCCTGTATCGCATGGGCGAGGTGATCTTCGAACGCAACGCGCCCGGTTCCTCGCTGTTCGGCATTGCCGAAGGGCAGGTGCTGGTGGAGGTGAACCCGGCTGACCCCTCGGTCACCGTGCCGATCGGCGCCGGCTCCATCTTCGGCGAGGTCGGGCTGATCTCGGGGCGGCGGCGGGGCGCCACCATCCGCGCCGGCAGCGACTGCATCCTTGTCGAGATCAGCCGCACGGCTGCGCTCAAGCTGATGAGCCAGGTGCCATCGGCAGCGCGCGAGATCACCCGCATCACCACGACCCGCAGCCTGCTGCAGATCTTCAAGTCGGGGCTGGCCGCCGAAGACCTGGCCGAGGTGATCGCCGCGGCCACGGTGGAAACGATCCGTGCCGGCCAGGCCATCATCCGGGAGGGCGATACCGGCGATGACATCTTCATCATCCGCTCCGGCTCGATGGTGGTGGAGAAGCTGATCGGCGGCAAACCGGTGTTCCTCAACTATGTGCCGGCCGGCAGCTATGTCGGCGAGATGGGGGTGATTTCCGGTGGCCCGCGCACCGCCACCGTGCGGGCCGCCGTGAAGGCCGACGTGATCCGCATCCCCGGCGAACCGTTCCGCGCGCTGCTGGCCTCCCGCCCGCAGCTTCTCGACACGTTGCGCGCCGAAATGGCCAATCGCACGGCGATGAACAATTTCATCGAATCGAAGAAGGACAGTTTTTCCGGCGTGGTCGATCTCTACACCGGGGTCGCCAACTTCCTTGTCGAACAGGGGGTGGGCGAGGCGACCGACGTGCTGCTGATCGACGAGAAATTGTGCGTGGGCTGCGACAATTGCGAGAAGGCCTGCGCCGACACCCATGATGGCCTGTCCCGGCTCGACCGGGAAGCCGGGCGCACCTATGCCCATCTCCACGTGCCGACCAGCTGCCGCCACTGCGAGCATCCGCACTGCATGGCCGATTGCCCGCCCAACGCCATCCACCGCGGGCCGACCGGCGAAGTCTATATCGACGAAACCTGCATCGGCTGCGGCAACTGCCAGCGCAACTGCCCCTATGGCGTCATCCGCATGGACAAGGTGCCGCCGAAGAAGCCCTGGCTGCTCGGCTGGTTCCTGTTCGGCAGCGGCCCGGGCCCCGGCGAGCCGCCGGCCAGGTGGGCCAAGAAGCATGATCCCGCCTATGCCGAGAAGGCCAAGAAGGCGATCAAGTGCGACATGTGTGCGGGCCAGGACGGCGGCCCGGCCTGCGTGCGCGCCTGCCCCACGGGCGCTGCCATCCGGGTGTCGCCGGAACAGTTCCTCTCCGTTGCCCTGATGGGGCGGGAGGAGCGCTGATGGCAGACGCGGACAAGACGGACGGCGGGCGACGGGCGATGACCGGCAAGGCGGTGGCACGGGCGCCGCGCGATATCGCGCACGAAGGCTTCCTCACCCATCGCGGCGGGCGCTGGGCAAAGATCGCCGCCGAGCTGTGCGTTGCGGCGCTGGCCATCTATGTGATGACCGATCCCACCCCGCGCCACAACGGCGGCACCTGGTTGGGCTACACGCTGGGCAGCATCGGCGCCGGCCTGATCATCTGGCTGTCGCTGCTCGGCGTGCGCAAGCGGGTGATCGGTTCGAAGCCGTTCAGCCTGAAGGGCTGGACCAGCGCGCATGTCTGGCTGGGCCTGTCGCTGATCGTCATCGGCACACTGCATTCGGGTTTCCAGTTTGGCTGGAACGTCCACACGCTGACCTGGGCGCTGATGATGATCGTCATCCTGTCCGGCCTGTGGGGGGTCAGCCTCTATGCCACCGTGCCGGAGAAACTGTCGGCCAACCGCGGCGAGGTCACGCAGGCGCAGATGCTGGAGGCGATCCGCACGCTCGACCGGCAGCTCGGCACCGCCGCCCAGCCACTGGAGGCGGACGATGCCGCGCTGGTGCGGATGAGCCTGGAGGAAACCCGCATTGCCGGTTCACCGCGCCAGCGCCTGAGCGGCAGATATGCCGATGACGGCAACGCCCGCGCGCTGGCGGCGATCAGCGAGCGGGTGATGGCAACGATGCGCGCCGGCCGGCCCGACGAGCGGTTGCAGCAGATCCGCTTCCTGCTGGAACGGAAGGAAGCAGCACTGGCCCAGGCCCGCCGCCACATCGCGCTGAAGGCCCAGCTGGAATTGTGGCTCTACATCCATGTGCCGGTGACCGTTGCGCTGCTCGCTGCGCTCGTCGCGCACATCCTCTCCGTGTTCCTCTACTGGTAGGAGGGGCGGGTGGCCTTCATCATCCGCCAGCTGGCCCGCAGAGCCGACGGGGGCGATATCATCCGCACCCGCACGCTGGTGACGGCCGAAATCAGCATCGGGCGCGGCACCGATTGCGACCTCCAGCTGGCCGATCTCTCCGTCATGCTGCGCCATGCCCGGCTGGTCATCACCGGACCGGGCCGGGTGAGCGTGGAGGCGGTGGGCGGCGTGCCGGTGGAGGTGGGTAGCCGCTTCGTCACCCGGGCCGATCTCGATCTGGCCGAGGCGCCGGCGATCGACATCGGCCCGTTCCGCCTGTCCCTCAGCGCCGGCGAGGACGGCGCAGTGGCGATCACTGCCGAGCGCGTGGTGCCGCCGATCGAGGCCGCCGATGCCGCCGCCGAGGTCGAGATCTTCAGCCTTTCGGGCGCCATGCTGCCCAAGCGCCGCCTGGCCTGGATCGGCGCCTTGCTGGTGCTCGTTGGCCTGCTGCTGCTGCCGCTGGCCCACTTCCTGTCCGAGGATCGCGCTCGCCTGCCGGAAGCCATGCTGGCCGAAGCGAAGCGGCCACAGACACCGGGCCAGGCCTTCGGCGACGGCCGGCTGCAGCTGCCCCAGGCCCGCCCTGCCGCCGCCGGCGGTTTTGCCGCCGATGAAGTCTGGTCGTCGGGTCCCCTGTCCAACGCCCATGCCGGCCTCGCCAACAATTGCGGCGCATGCCACCGGCAAGCGTTCGTCAGCGTGACCGACAGCGCCTGCCAGGCCTGCCACGTGCCCGATGCCCTGCCCGATCACGCCATGCCGGCTCGGCTGGCACAGGGCCGCCCGACGCCGTCCGGCATGACGGCAGCGGCGCACACGGCGTTCAACCTGCCGGAAGGGCGCTGCACATCGTGCCACAAGGAGCATGAGGGCGCGGCCACCGTGCTCACCGTTGCGGGGAGCTTCTGCACCGATTGCCACGCCGGCCTGGCAACGCGCCTGCCCGACACGTCCGTTGCCAACGTGCCCGATTGGGCCCGGCACCCAGATTTCCGCGCCACGCTGGTGGCGGCGCCCTCGCCCACCCGACCGCTCTTCACCCGCGCCGTGCTGAAGGGCGCTCGCGAACGCTCCGGCCTTCTCTATCCGCACGCGCTCCACCAGTCGGCCACCAATGCGGTGGCCAACATGGCGCTGAAGCAGGGCCTGCCCACCGGCGTTGATGGCGCTCTGCCTTGCCGATATTGCCATGTCCCCGACGCGGCCCAGTTGCGCTTCCAGCCCATCACCATGGAGAAGAACTGCGGCGCCTGCCACGATCTCGCCTTCGCCCGTGATGGCGGCACGCTGCGCACGCTGCCGCACGGCAAGCCCGAACAGGTGGCCGGCATCATCCGCGATTTCTGGGCCAGCCGGGCCGGCGGCGGCGGCGTTCAGCTGTTCCCGCGCCGCACGCCGGGGCCGATCGCAGCGTCGGCGCCCATG
>NZ_WMHO01000094.1 GCF_010994245.1 Sandarakinorhabdus rubra | reverse complement strand
CGCGCCGGACTGGCGCTGCACGACGCCAGCCAGCCGCCGCCAGCCGGCCGCCAGCCCGTCCATCGCGGGCGCGATGCCGGCGCCGCCCACCATCAGCGCCGGCACCGGCCGGGCCGGCATGGCGCCGGCCAGTGCCGCCACCTCGGCCGCAAAGCGTGCCCCGGCGGTTTCGTTGTCGAGCAGCTTCGCCACCTGCAGGACCTGCGCCACCACGTCGGCGGGGCTTTGAGGGTAGGGCAGGGTGACGAGGCGGACCCCCAGCCGCCGGGCCAATGCCACGTCCTGTGGGGCGGCGCCCATCGTCAGCACGAGGTCGGGCGCCGCAGCGATCACCTCGCCCAGCCGGCCCTTGTTGATGGCCAGTCCCTTTGCCCGCCCGGCCAGCGGCGATTCCAGCGGGTCCGCCCCCAAGCGGCTGATGCTGGCGATCTGGCCTGGCCGCGCGGTGAGCAGCAGATATTCATCGGTGCACAGGTTCAACGAGACAACGCGTGCCGGAGCCGCCACGGCCGGCGCCGCCAGCATCAGAACTATGCCCGCCAGCCACCTCACAGGCGGACCCTGATCCCGACATGGGCGGTGATGCCCGGGCCGCGATAGGCGAACACGTCCACCTGAGTGGCATCCAGCGCGTTCTCGATACGGGCCGTCAGATCGAGCTTCGAGGTGATGTGCCAGGCGCCGGACAGGGTGACGAGCGTGTAGGCGGGCAGTGTGACGGGCACGAAGCGGGCAAAGTCGGTGTCGCCGCGTGCCCCCGTGATGGCGGCGGCAGCGGCGAGATCGAAGAGCTCCCCAGCATAGCCCAACGCGATGCTGCCCGCATGGCGCGGCCGGCGGACCTCCCGCACGAACGCGGTGCCAACCACCTGCTGCTGATTGGCGTCCAGATATGTGTAGCTGGCATTCAGTGTCAGCCCGTCGGCAAGGCTGGCGTTGCCCGACACCTCGACGCCGCGCCGCTTGCTGCGCCCGCTGGCGTTGGCGACGCCCGAAAGCGAGGTGGCGAAATCGAAGGTGGAGACGATCTCGTTGGTCAGCGTGGCATCGAACAGCGTGACGTCGATGCTGTTCTGCCCGTCATTCCAGCCGATGCCGGCCTCCACGCTGCGGCTGCGTTCGGGGCGCAGGTTGGGGTTGCCGATGAAGAAGCCGGGGAAGAAGCCGAACTGGTCAAAGAAGGTCGGATCGGCAATGCCGGTGCCGAAGGCGGCGTGCAGGCGCACGTCGCCCAGTGGCAGCACGGCATCGGCGCGCACCGTGGTGGCATCGGCAAAGCGATCGTTCATGTCATGGCGCACGGCAATCCCCGCGGACGGTCCGCCGGTCGTCAGACGATATTCGCCGATGAGGCTGGTCTGCCGGCGGCGCTGGCGCTGGTTGGACAGGGCCTGGGCGTTGGCGTCGATGCTTTCGAAGCGTTCGGTCTCCACATCGAGCGCGGCGGTGAGGCGGTGTTCGGCGCCGAGCGTATCGAAGCGCCCGCTGGATTGCAGGCGCAGGAGGTCCCGTTCGCCATCGCTGCGGTTCCGGAAGGCGCCGGCGCGGCGGTTGATATTGTCCGCCCGCACCGCCATCACGCTCGCCCGTGTCGTCCAGTCACCGCCGAGCAGGGCAAGCGCCGCTTCGGCGCGCAGCGCGGTCTGCCGGCTGCGGGTGGACAGCGGCTCGTCGCGGGGCACCCCGGCGTCGAAATCGAAGCCGTCGAAGCGGGACGTGCTGTCCTGGTGGCGGGCGACCAGCAGCAGGGTGAGGTCCGGCGAGGCGCGCCATTCGAGGCGACCATGGGCGGTGACATTCTCATAACCGTCGCGGTCGCCATTCACGCCGGCGATGTCATAGCCGTCGGTGGACAGACCCGACAGTTGGCCGCTCAGGGTCACGGCCTTGCCGGCCCATCCGCCGCCGATGCCGCCGCGCACTGTGCCAAGGCTGCCGCCTTGAATTTCGCCATAAAGCTCGCTGCCAAGCAGCGGGGTACGGGTGACGATATTGATCACGCCGCCTATGGCCTGGCTGCCCCACAGCGCGCTTTGCGGCCCGCGCAGTACCTCGATCCGGTCAACGCCGTGGCTGAGCAGCGTGTCGATGCGAAACTCGCCGGAGGAGGCAGGGTCATTCACCTCGATCCCGTCGATGAAGGTGATGCTGTGATTGGCCTCGGCGCCGCGGATGCGCACCTGGGTCTGGGCACCCAAGGGCCCGGTTTGTGCCACGGCCACGCCGGGCACGAGCGCCAGATAGTCCTTCACAAGCGGCAGCGACAGGCCTTCGATGGTGCCCAGCCTGATCTGGCTGAGGCTGATGCCGGTTTCGGAAAGGGCAACCGGTGTGCGGCTGGCCGCCACGGTGATGGTGGCAGGGTCGCGCAGATCGGCGATGATGATATCGTCCGTGGGCGCAGCGGCAGCGGCCGTTTGCGCGGCGAGCGCAATGAGGGAGAGCATGAACAGACCTTTCGTTCGGCCCGGACGCAAGTCCGGGCGGGTGGCGACACGAATGTCGCCACGAACGAAAGGGCAGGGCGGGGGCGGGATTGCCGGCCGCTCTGCGCCCCGTCTCATGCACCGCTGGTCCCGGCAGGCATGGGGCGACCGCGAACGGCAGGTCTCCTGGCTTGCGGCTCGTGGCGCTGGCGTGCCGCCTTCCCGGTTTCCCAGTGGCGTGTGGCACATCAGCTGGCCGCTTACAGTTGCGGGCACAGCGCCGGACTTGGGATTTCTCCCGCACCGGCTTCCCTATTCTCCCCCGTTCCCGAGGGCACCGTTTGCGGGGAGAGGCCTACGCCTGTTGCAATCGGCCGGTCAAGACGCTATGCGCCGCCTTCGTTTTCTTTGGCCCGGTCGGAACCGGTCCGCATCGAAGGAAAATCCCATGAAGTCCGGCATCCATCCCGATTATCACACGATCACCGTCAAGATGACGGACGGCACCACCTACCAGACCCGCACGACCTGGGGTAAGGATGGCGACGTGATGAACCTGGAGATCGATCCGACCAGCCACCCGGCGTGGACCGGCGGCACCGGCCGCATGCTGGACGCCGGCGGCCAGGTGGCGCGCTTCAACAAACGCTTTGCCAGCTTTGGTCTGGGCAAGAAGTAACGCGCAGGGCGGCTGGCTGCGTGCCGCAGCCAGACTCGCGCAAGCGCGGCCAGCGAGCAAGAAGGGCGGGCCAACACCCCGCCCTTTTTGACTCGTCTGACGGCGCGGCTTTGCCGCGACGCTGCCTTCGCTCAATTCACCCCGTCACCATCGCCTTTGCCGTCGCGTAATCGGCCTTGCCGTTGGGCGCACGCGGCACCTTCGTCACCACATGCACCGTCTTGGGCGTCTTGTAGCCAGCGAGATGCTGGCGAACATGGGCGCGTAGCTCTTCGACATCCACCGGGCCATGGGCTTCCACCACGGCGGTGACGCACTGGCCCCATTTCTCATCCGGCAGGCCGAACACAAGCGCATCCTCGATCGCCGGGTGGGTTTTCAGGGTTTCCTCGACTTCCTCGGGGAAGACCTTCTCGCCGCCGGTGTTGATGCACTGGCTGCCGCGGCCGAGCAGGGTGAAGCTGCCATCGGCTTCGATGATGGCGAAATCGCCGGGGATGGAATAGCGCTTGCCGTCGATCTCCGGGAAGGTGGCAGCGCTCTTCACCGGGTCCTTCCAGTAACCGCGCGGGATGAGGCCGCCACGGGCGATGCGGCCCATCGTGCCGGGCGGCACTGGCTTCATGTCGTCCCCGATGATCAGCGTGTTGCTGTCGGCCATGAACTTCGTCGGCGCGCCGGCATTGTCCTTTGTCTGTGCGGCGGCACCGAGGCCCAGGCCTTCGGACGAGCCCAGCGAATCGACGATCATCAGGTTCGGGGCATGGCCGAGCAGCCCAGCCTTCACCTCCGGCGACCACATGGTGCCCGACGAGATCATCACGTTCAGTGAGGCGATCGAACCGATGCCGGCATCCAGCGCCTTCAGGATCGGCCGGGCAAAGGCATCGCCGACAATCACCGCATAGTCGCAACCTTCGCGCGCACAGGTGGTGGTGGCATCACCCGGATCGAAATTGGCGCCGGGAAGCGTGACGACCGTGCCGCCCCGCGCCAGCGTCGCCAATCCGATGATCAGCCCGGTCCCATGCATCAGCGGTGGCAACACCAGCGATTTCTGGCGGCCGATGCCGGCCTTCACGTTCGCGGAATGCTCGGCAAGGCTGGCCGGCGCCGGGCCGTTGGTGCCGGCGTTCATCAGCTCCCACAGCGCCCCCTGGTCCCACATCACGCCTTTCGGCAGCCCGGTGGTGCCGCCGGTGTAGATGAACAGCATGTCGTCATAGCGGTGGGCCTGCGGCGGCAGCACATGCCCGGCTTCTGCCAGCGCATCGAAATCCTGCGCGAAGGCCGCCGTCTCGCCGCCCACCTGCACCCACAGTTTCGTCGGCAGGCGGCTGCGGATGCTGTCCACCAGGGCTGCGAACTCGGCATCGAAAATGACGACGGCGGCATCGCTGTTGTCGAGGATGTACCACAGCTCCTCGCCTGTGTAGCGATAGTTGACGTTCACATGCACCAGCCGGGCGCGCAGTGCCGCCACCAGCCCCTCGCAATAGGCCGGGCCATTGCGCATCAGCAGTGCGCAGCGGTCTCCGGGCTCGGCGCCAGCGGCTTGCATCGCGGCGGCCAGGCTGGCAGTGCGCCGCCCGAAATCGCCCCAACTGCGCCGCGTGTCGCCATGCACCAGCGCCGGCTGTGCCGGATCCACGGCCGCGAGTGTCGTTTCGAACACCGCCCCCAGGCTCATTTCGTCCGCCATGCAAAATCCTCCCCGCCGGTCACTCTATGGCCGACGCGGCGATTGGGAAGCCCGCACTTGTCTGGGGGATAGGTTCAGTCTTCGGGCTGCAGCAGCCGGTGCAGGTGCACGACAACATATTTCATGGTCGCATCATCCACCGTTCGCTGGGCGGCGGCGCGCCAGGCCGCTTCGGCGCTCCTGTAATCCGGGTAGATGCCAACCACGTCGAGCGCGCCGGGATCGGTGAAGTCGAGACCCTGCGGATCGGAGACCCGGCCGCCGAAGACGAGATGCAGCTTGCTCATGGCGCGGCGTCTAGCGGCACTCAGCCTGCAGCGCCAGCGGCAACATACTCGCCCTTCAGGCGCTGCATTGTCTCGGCAAACCAGGCCTCGAACTCTGGCCCATCCCAGGCGCGGTGATGGCCCTGCTGGTAGCACAGGGCATTGCGCTTGTAGAATTCGGCGTTGATGCGGTTGGGTAGCCGGCTGTCGCGGGTGGCGATCACCTTGGCCGGGCTGCCGACAATGATCGAATTTTCAGGCGCTTCGAAGCGATCCTTCAGATAGGCATGCTGGCCGACGATGGAACCAGCGCCCACCTTCGCGCCATTGTAGACGGTGGCGTTGATGCCGATCAGGCAATGATCCGCGATCTGGCAGCCGTGCAGCGTCACATGGTGCGTCACGCTGGTGAAGGCGCCCACGATCACCGGATTGCCCGGATCGGTGTGGATCATCACGAAATCCTGGATATTGGCGCCCTCGTGGATCTCGACATGGGCGCACTCGGCGCGGATCACCGCGTTGCACCAGATGCTGGCGTAAGGGCCGATGCTGACATGCCCATAGATCTGGGCCGAGGGATGCACGAAGGCGGTCGGGTGGATGTCTATCCGGCTGGTCATTTCGGTCCTGTCTGCACCGCCAGGCTCTTTGCGTTGGCGCTCTTCATGAAGCCGACCAGCGCATCAAAGCCGTTGCGGTTGATGTAGCTGGCAAAATCGGCTTCCTGGGTGAGCGAGAGGTTGATGCCGGCCACCACCAGATTGTTCACCATCAGCCTGCCGCCCTCCTTCTTCACCTGCCAGATCGTATCGATGGGCTGGGCGCCGGGGCGGGTGACGCGGGTATAGACCTCGGTGAAAGGCCCGCGGCCCAGCGTGCGCTGCACCGCCACCTTGGCATCGGCATAATCATAGAGCCGGTCGGCATAGGCATTGAGGACGAATTCCGGGAAGGCGGCGCGATAGGCGTCGAGCTGCGCCGGGGTCAGCGTGGCCCGCTGGCGGCGAATCAGACGCATGCCGATGTCGTCCAGCGCCACGTTCTGCTGCAGGATGGTGCGGAACCGCGCTCGGGCCTCTTCGCGCTTCAGGTTCTTGTCGCGCAGGATGGCAAAGCCGTCTCCGATCATCTTCTCCACGAACGGCCGCGCCGCCGGATCGCCGGGCGTGGCGCTGCTGCTGGCGGCGACCTGCGCCGCCACCGGCAGCGAAGGCAGCGCAAGGCCGAGCAGGCCAACGGCAAGAAAAAGACTGCGCATCGGGGCGGCTCAGCTACGCGTCAGGCGTCGGGCCAGCGTGCCTAGGCTGCGCTTCTCGGCGCTGCTCGACGGGAACAGCAGTGCCAGCGCCACCCCGGCGGCAAGGCCGGCGAGGATCGCGACCACGGGATTGTCGCTCACCGCCTCGCGCGCGCCCTCGGCAAGATCGGCGGCAGGCGTCGAAGCCTCTGCCAGTCCATCGTCATAATCGGTGTAGCCATCGAGATCGTGATCAAGATCAAGCTCGGCATTTGCCACCTTCTTGCCGGCATAGAGCGCCAGACCAACCGCCGCCACGGCTGCGGCCGCCACCACCGGGTGGGCCTTCACCATGGTGCCGGCATCACGGGCGAGGCCGACACCGCGCGTCTTCACTGCGCCCAGCGCCTCGTCGACCAGCCGGCGCGGCGCCAACCGGTCGCCGAGCGTGCCAACCTCCTCCACCAGGGCGGCGCCGGCGTCGTCAGCGGCGCGGGCCAGATCTTCGATGGTGCTGCCAGTCATGTTTGCGGTCCTTGGCTTGGCGGTGTCGCCGGGCGCTGCGTTCCGGCGATGCGGTCAATCTGTGCCTGCAATGTGGCGATGCTGCGCTCTGGCGCAAGACGTGTTGCCTCCAGCCGCGACAGGGCGTGGCGGCCCAGCGCCAGCCCCGCGATGGCCGCCAGCGTGGCCACGATCAGGCTGGCAGCGAGCGGGCCGACCAGGCTGGCCAGCGCCAGCACCAGCGCCACGGTGAAAAGGGTGAGCGCGGTGATTAACAGGCCCATGGCCGCGCCGGCGAGCAGCAGCGCGCCGCGCAGCGCGGCGGCGTTCTCCTTCATCTCGGCCGTCGTCAGCTGGGCCAGCAGCTGCAGCAGGCGCAACAGGCCGGCCAGGATCTGCCGCAGCTGGGCCACGATGCCAGGCCGGCCCGCCGCCATCAGTCGCGCGCCGCCTTCAACATGCGGCCGGCGAGGAAGCCAATCGCGATCGCGATCCCCACTGCCGCTGCCGGCTGCGCGCGCACCAGGGCGCGTCCATCTTCCACAAGTTCCTCTACCGACTTCGCAGCCAGCGCATCGGCAATTGTCTCGATGCTACCGGCGGCACTGCCGACAAGCCCCTGCACCGGACTGGCGGCGCCGGGCAGATTGTCGGCCACCAGATCGGTCAATTCCTTGAGGCCGCGCACCTGGCCCACCAGACTGTCGCGCGCGTCTTCCACCAGCGAAATCAGCCGGCCACGGGCGAAATCGATGAGGCTGTCGAACAGGGTACTGGCCTGACGCGCGGCGTCATCGCCGTCCCAGTCACTTGCGTCGATGGGCAGCGTCGGCTCCCGCGGTTGATCCTGCTTTGCCATTTCTCCGGCCTTTCCGGCGCGACGGCAGTGCTTGCCGCCGTCCCGATCCCCCTCTATCTGGCGCGGGCAGCGCCGCCGTGCAAGCCGATAGCGGCCAGCCGGCAGGGCCAGCAGCAGGGACGACAGGACGATATGACCGCGATCATCGACATCCACGGCCGCGAAATCCTCGACAGCCGCGGCAATCCCACGGTTGAGGTGGACGTGGTGCTGGAGGACGGCAGCACCGGGCGCGCCGCCGTGCCCTCGGGCGCCTCGACCGGCGCCCACGAGGCGGTCGAGCTGCGCGATGGCGACAAGGCCCGCTATCTGGGCAAGGGCGTCCGACGCGCGGTTGCGGCGGTGAACGGCGAGATTCTCGATGCGCTGTCGGGGATGGAGGCTGAGGAACAGGGCGCCATCGATGCCGCGATGATCGAGCTGGACGGCACGCCGAACAAGAGCCGCCTGGGCGCCAACGCCATTCTCGGCGTAAGCCTGGCCGTTGCCAAGGCGGCCGCTGATGCGCGCGGCCTGCCGCTGCACCGCTATGTCGGCGGCGTCTCGGCCCGGCTGCTCCCGGTTCCGATGATGAACATCATCAACGGCGGCGCCCATGCCGACAATCCCATCGACGTGCAGGAGTTCATGGTGATGCCGGTCGGCGCCGGCTCGATTGCGGAGGCCGTGCGCTGGGGCGCCGAGATTTTCCACACGTTGAAGAGCGAACTGAAGGCGCAAGGGCATAACACCGCCGTTGGCGATGAGGGCGGTTTTGCTCCCAATCTGAACGGCACCCGTGCTGCGCTGGATTTCGTGATGGCGGCGGTGGAAAAGGCCGGGTTCAAGCCCGGCGACGACGTGATGCTGGCGCTCGATGCCGCCGCCACCGAATTCTTCCACGATGGCCATTATGTGCTGGCCGGTGAGCAGCAGACGCTCACCCCGGCGGCGATGGCCGATTACTGGGCGGCGCTGTGCGCGGATTATCCCATCCTCTCCATCGAGGACGGGATGAGCGAGGACGACATGGCCGGCTGGAAGCTGCTCACCGACCGGTTGGGCGGCCAGGTGCAGCTGGTGGGGGATGATCTGTTCGTCACCAATCCGGCCCGGCTGGGGCAGGGGATTGCCGATGGCCTGGCCAACGCGCTGCTCGTCAAGGTCAACCAGATCGGCACGCTGACGGAAACACTGGCCGCGGTCGATCTTGCCCACCGCAACCGTTATCGCACGGTCATGTCCCACCGCTCGGGCGAGACCGAGGATGCCACCATCGCCGATCTGGCGGTGGCCTGCGGTTGCGGCCAGATCAAGACCGGCAGTCTCGCCCGCTCGGACCGGCTGGCCAAGTACAACCAGCTGATCCGCATCGAGGAAGAACTGGGCAGCGATGCCGCCTACGCCGGGCGCAGCGTGCTGCGCTGAACCGGTTGTCTGATAAGGCGCCTGCTCCTATCGCAAGGGCCGTGCGCCGCTTCCTGTTGCTCTTCCTGTTGCTGTGCGCCGGTCCGGCGCTGGCGGCGCGCATCACGTCCATCGAAAGCCAGCCCGGCCGGGTGATCGTCACCGCCGATGGCCCGCTGCCAGCGGCGCGGGCCTTCGCACTGTCCGAACCGTTCCGCCTGGTGGTGGATTTCGTCGGCGTGGTCGATCCGCCGCTCAGCGCGCCCGGCACCAACAGCGTGACGGGCCTGCGCGCCGCGATGTTCGCGCCTGGCACCGCCCGGCTGGTGATCGATCTGAAGGCACCGGTAATCATCCGCGAGGCACGGGCAGATGGAAACCGCGTAGAAATCATCCTCGACCGCACCGATCCCGCCCTGTTCGCCGCCAGCGTGGCGCGTGGCCGCCGGCCGCTGCCGCTGCTCAGAAGCGAGGGCCCGCCGCCGCCGCCGACCCAGCCCAG
>NZ_WMHO01000093.1 GCF_010994245.1 Sandarakinorhabdus rubra | reverse complement strand
GGCGGGCTCGGCTGGCTGCGCTTTGCGCGCCCTGCCCCGGCCGAACCGCAGGGCAACCTGGCCGGCGCCAGCCTGGGCGGGCCGTTCACCCTCACCGACCAGGATGGCCGCCGGGTCAGCGACCGCGATTTCGCAGGGCGCTGGCGGCTGATCTATTTCGGCTATGCCTTTTGCCCCGATGTCTGCCCCACCGATCTGGCGCTGCTGGGCCGCGGCCTTGCCGCCTTCGAACAGCGCAGCGCGGCCGCTGGCGCCCGCGTGGCGCCGATCTTCATCACCATCGATCCGGCGCGCGACACGCCGGCGGTGCTCAAACCCTACGTGGCGGCCTTTCACCCGCGGCTTGTCGGCCTCACCGGCACGGCGGCCGAGATCGCCGCCGTCACCCGCGCCTTTGGCGTCTATGCAAAGCAGATGCCGGGCGGTGATGCCGATGCCTATCTGATGGACCACAGCGCCATGGTCTATCTGTTCGGGCCCGATGGCCGGCCGGTGGCCTTCCTGCCCCACGATGGCCTGAGCGCCGAGGCGATCACCGCATTGTTGGCCACCCATGTCCGCTAGACCCCAAGGGACTCCATTTTGGGAAACGACGCCGCTCCACAAGATGAGCCGCGAGCAGTGGGAAAGCATCTGCGACGGCTGCGGCAAATGCTGTGTCCACAAGCTGGAGGACGAGGACACCGGCGAGGTGTTCCCCACCAACGTCTGCTGCCGGCTGCTGGATACGGCGACGGCGCGCTGCAGCGACTATCGCAACAGGAAGGCGCTGGTGCCCGAATGCGTGCGCCTTACACCGGCCCGGCTCGACAGCATCGACTGGCTACCGGAAAGCTGTTCCTATCTGCGCGTCCATCGCGGGCAGGGGTTGGCGCCATGGCACCATCTGATCACCGGCGATCGCGATGCCATCCACCGCGCCGGCCAGTCGGTGGCCGGCAAGGTGATCAGCGAAGATCACGCCGGCGACCTTGAAGACCATATCATCGACAAGCCGCTCTGAGCCTGTCCCATGCTGCGCTGGCTGAAACCCGCTCTGCCCACCGAACTCACCATCGCCGGCCGCCCGGTGCCGGTCGTTGCGACCCGCCGGGCCGGTGCTCGCACGGTGCGCCTGAAGGCCAATGCCATCACCGGCCGCATCGAGCTCTCACTGCCCGGCCGCGGCGGCGAGGCGGCAGCGGCGACGCTGCTGAAATCACACCACGGCTGGCTGGAAGCCCGCGTGTCGCGCTGGCCGCGGCCGCTGCCCTTTCGGCCTGGTGCCCACGTCCCCGTTGATGGCGAGCCGGTGCTGATCGATTGGCATCCGGCCCATCCCCGCACGCCGCTGTTGGGACCCGGCCGGCTGCGTGTCGGCGGGCCGGCCGAAGCGCTGCCGGGCCGGGTCGAACGCTGGCTGAAGGCCCGCGCCCGGGCCGACATGGAAGCCACCACGCTGGCGCTGGCCGGCCAGATCGGCCGCAGGGTGGCGCGGGTCGCCATCGCTGATCAGTCCAGCCGCTGGGGCAGCTGCGCCGGCTGGAACCGCCCGGAAGGCGCGCGCATCGGGTACAGCTGGCGGCTGATCCTGGCCCCGGCCTGGGTGCGCCGCGCGATCGTGGCGCACGAGGTGGCGCATCTTGTCCACCCCGATCACTCGCCGGCCTTCCACGCGCTCAACCGCCAGCTTGATCCGCGCGCCACAGAGGCGCGCCGTTGGCTGGCCCGCCACGGCGCCGCGCTGCACTGGGTGGGGCGCGAGATTTAGGCCCGGTGGTCCAACCAGGCGGCAATGGCGGTGCCGAACTCGGGCTTGGTCACCGCGCTCATGTGGTTGCCGGGAATCTCCACCAGCGCGGCATTCGGCAGTGCGTGCGCCAGCGCCGGCGCCGAGCCATTGTCGCGGTCGTCAACGCCGCACAGCACGAGGCAAGGGGTTTCGATCTGCCGCAGCACGTCGATGGGCGTGGACACGAAACTGTCCAGCAGGAGGTCGACGGCGACAGGATCGACGCCATTCTGCTTCACGAAGGCGGCGGCGAAGGCTTCCGGGCTGCCGGCCGGCCAGCCGCTGGGTTGGCGCACCACGCGCTTGAAGAAGTCGGCGCGGGCGGTACCGCCGGTCAGCCCTTCCAGCCCCATGCCGGCAAGGATGGCACGGCCCGGCTGCAGGCCGCGCGCCAGCAGCCGCACCGTGGTGCGCGCGCCCAGCGAATAGCCGGCGATGTCGAACTCCGTCAGGCCCAGCTGGTCGATCAGCGCCTCGATATCCATGGCCAGCACGTCGGGCGGGTAGGCGCCCGGGTCATGCGGGGCGGCGCTGTCCCCATGGGCGCGAAAGTCCGGCATGATCACGCGGTGGCCGGCAGCGGCTATCTCGGCGGCCGCGCCATAGCGCCGCCAGTTCATCGCGCCGGACGAGAACAGCCCGTGCAGCAGGATCAGCGGCTGGCCGGCGCCCAGCTCGTGAACCACAAGCGCGGCGCCATCAAAGCCGGCAAACTTCTGCATCAGGCCGCCTTTGCGGCGCGGGCGGCGGCCACCGCCTCCTTCAGCCGGTCAAACCCCACGGCGCCCGACAGGATGCGATCCCCCACCACATAGCTGGGTGTGCCGGTGAGCCCGAGATTGCGGCCGAGTTCGAGATTGCGGTTCACCTCGGCCTTCAGGGCGGCGCTGTTCAGATCCTCGGTGGTGCGCTTCTCGTCCAGCCCGACCCCCTTCACGATGCCCATGGTGCGCGCCAGGCTCACCCGGCCCGGGCTGGCGAACATGGCGTCGTGGAACTGGCCATATCTGCCTTGCTGCGCTGCCGAGAGGCTGGCCATCGCCGCCTCGGTGCTGGCCGGAGACAGGACTGGGAAATCGCGATAGACGACCATCAGCTTGGGGTCCTCGCGCACCAGGCGCTGCACATCGGCATGGCCCTGCTTGCAGAACGGGCAGGCATAATCGAAGAACACGACCAGCTTCACATCGCCCTGGGGATTGCCGGCGATGGCGCCGGCGAACGGCGTTTCGATGGCCGCGCGGTTGGCCGCGAGCGCCTTTCGGGCCTCCGCCTGTTCCAGCCGGGCGACCGCTTCGGGAATGATCTCCGGGTGATTGAGGATATAGTCGCGCACGATCGCTTCGATGGCGGCGCGGTCGGGCGCGGGCTTGCCGCTGCTGTTCTGGGCCGCGGCCAGCGAGGCGCCAGCGCCGAGGGCGATGCTGCCCACTGCAAGCGCCAGTGTGGCCGCCATGCTGAAGCGCCGTTGCCAGAAACCCGCCATCTTGCTCACCTCTTCTTCTTGCGCTGCTCCAGCGCGTCGCCGGCCACCAGCATGATGTCGTCGGCGCGGATATAGTCCGGGGTCCCGGCCGGCAAGCCGTCGCGGGCCGCCCGTGCGTTCATCATCGCCCCCATGGTATTGCCTTCAAGGCTGAAGCGTTCCGCAGCCGCCAACGCGGCACGCGGCTTGTCGCCGCGCCGGTCATAGATCACGCCCAGCTGGTACCAGGTGAAGGGGTTTTCGCGGTCAAGACTCACTGATCGGCGCAGCAGCGGCTCTGCCTCGGCCTGCAGCTGCGGCGTTTCGCTGGTCACCAGCGCATGGCCCAGCAGCGTGAGGATCATCGGTTCCGTCGGCGCCCGCGCAACGGCCTTGCGCAACACTGGAATGGCATCGTCGACCTTGCCCGATTCGAGCAGGATCTGGCCCTCCAGCTCCAGGAAATAGGGATCATCCGGCGCCGTGGCGACCAGCCGGGCGGCTTCCGCCATGGCCTGATCGGGATAGCCGGAGCGGTGCCAGGCATAGGCCCGGGCATAAAGTGCTGCCGGCGTGGAGAGTCGCTCGGGATATTTCTGCAGCACCACCCGCGGCTCCTCGACATAGCCGACCAGCTTGCCCTTGATGCGCTCGAACCGCGCCTGCAGCCGGGGATCGATCGGCGCATTCCAGGCCGGATCCTTCTCGTAAACGGCGGTCAGATTGGCGATGCGCGTGCCCGACAGCGGGTGGGTGCGGACATATTCGTTGTTCTGCGGGATCGCGAGGCGGAACTCCTGATTCTGCAATTTCTTGAAGAAATCGAGCGAGCCCTTGCCCGAAATCCCGGCCTTCGACAGGAACACCGCGCCGGCCTGATCGGTGCGGCTTTCCTGATCGCGGGTGAAGGCCAGGAACTTGCCCATCGCCGCGGCCTGGCCCATCCCCAATATGGCCATGCCGGCTTCGCCTGCACCCATCGCCACGGCGGCGGCGGCACCGATCAGCGACAGCAGCGAGATTTTGCTGGCCGGGGCCGCGCCTTCACCGAAGCGCACGTTGTGGCCGGCCGCGATATGGCCCAGTTCGTGGGCGATCACGCCCTGCAGCTCGTTCACGTTGTCGGCCGTGATGATCAGGCCGGAATGGATGAAGACATTCTGCCCGCCGGTCACGAAGGCGTTGATGCTGTTGTCCCCCACCAGCACGAACTGCACGTTCTTCGGCTCCAGCCCGGCGGCCAGCACGAGATCGCGGCTGATGTCGCGGAAGAAGGCCTCTGTCTCGGCATCACGCAAGATGGATTGCGCGGTGGCCGGTCCAGCCAGGCCGAACAGCAGCAACAGAAGGGCAACAAGGCGGGCCATCCACACGCCGTTTGTCTATCATGGTTTAACCGGCGGTGAAGCGGCGGCATCGCCGCTGCCTCTCATGCCGCCCTGAGCGCCCGTGCCCGCCGGCGCTGCACCGATGATCCCAGTCCCAGCGCCTCGCGATATTTGGCCACCGTGCGCCGCGCGATGTCGAAGCCCTCGGCGACCAGCAGTTCCACCAGCCGGTCGTCGGACAGCACGTCGTCGCCCTCTGCGGCGATCAGCCGGGCGATGCGATCCTTCACCGCCAGCGCCGACGCGGTCTCGCCATCCCCGGAGGCGACGCCCGACGTGAAGAAATATTTCAGCTCGAACAGGCCACGCTCGCACAGCAGATATTTGTTGCTGGTCACCCGGCTCACGGTGGATTCGTGCATCTCCACCAGGTCCGCCACCTGCCGAAGGGTCAACGGCTTCAGTTGGCTGACCCCCACTTCGAAGAAGCCCTCCTGCAGCCGCACGATCTCGGTGGCGACCCGGATGATGGTGCGCGCCCGCTGGTCGAGCGCCCTCAGCAGCCAGTTGGCGCTGGCAACGCAGTCATTGAGAAAGCCATGGGTCGCCCTGTTGGCACCGGCGGTCAGTTGGGCCTGGTAATCGCGATCGATGATCAGGCGCGGCAAGGTCGCCTGGTTGAGGCTGATCTGCCAGCCGCCGTTGGCGCTGCGGGTCACGAACACGTCTGGCACCACCGGCGTTGCCGCATCGGCGGCAAAGCGCAGGCCGGGCTTGGGATCATAGCTCTTCAGCTCGCGGATCATGTCGATCACGTCCTCCCGGTCCTGCCTTGTGACACGCATCAGGCCGGCCATGTCGCCGCGCGCCACCAGATCGAGATTGAGCAGCAGGGCCTGCATGGCGGGATCGCAGCGGTCGACCGCGCGGGCCTGGGCGATCAGGCATTCCGACAGGCTGCGCGCCGCCACGCCCACCGGATCGAACATCTGCACGCGTTCCAGCACTGTCTCGCACCGCGCTGGCGTCACATCCAGCCGATCGGCAATCTCGTCGAGCGGCTCGACGAGGTAGCCGCATTCATCAAGCCCATCGATGATCAGCCGCGCAATGGCGAGATCGAGGCCGGCAAAGGCCGCGACGGCCTGGCGTTCCAGCACCTCGGCCAGCGTCTCGCCGGCGCCGGCAACGCGGTCGAAATCAAAGCCTTCCTCGTCGCCGCCACCGCGCTCGGCAGGCCGGTCAGTGGGGCTGTCAGACGCGCAATCATGGTGAAAACGCTCGCCAGTGTAATCGGCCTCCAGCGGCGCGTCCTGCTCGGGAATTCCGGCCTTCAGCAGGTCTTCGAGGCCGGTGCTGGTCACATCCTCGATCGGCGCCGGGGCGTCGGGGATGGCGTCCACGCCGCCCGCCATCACCGGCTCCGCAGGCTCGGTCGCCTCGCCGGCCACCAGCAGCGGGTTCTTCTCCAGCTCCTCGCCAATCCAGCCTTCCAGCTCGACATTGGTGAGGGTGAGCAGCTTGATGGCCAGCTGCAGCTGGGGGGTCATCACCAGCTGCTGGGACTGCCTCAGTTCAAGGCGCGGCCCCAGGGCCATGTCAGCGGCCTCGCCTCACAGGCTGAAATCCTCGCCCAGATAGACGCGGCGCACCGTCTCGTCGGCCACCAGCGCCGCCGGCGTCCCTTCGAACAGCACCCGGCCATCATAGATGATGCAGGCGCGGTTCACGATCTCGAGGGTCTCGCGCACGTTGTGATCGGTGATCAGCACACCGATGTCGCGGCTCCTGAGCTGCACGACCAGCGCGCGGATATCGGCGATGGAGATGGGATCGATGCCGGCAAAGGGCTCGTCGAGCAGCATGATCGAAGGGTTGGCCGCCAGCGCGCGGGCGATCTCGGCACGCCGGCGCTCGCCGCCTGAAAGCGCCATCGCCGGGGCGGCGCGCAGCCGGGTGATGTTGAACTCGCCCAGCAGCTCCTCCAGCCGGGCGGCGCGCGCGGCCGGATCGGGCTCCGAAACCTCCAGCACCGCCATGATATTCTGCTCGACGGTCATGCCGCGGAAGATGCTGGTTTCCTGTGGCAGATAACCGAGGCCGAGCGCGGCGCGGCGATACATGGGCAGGCCGGTGATGTCGTGGCCATCCAGAAGGATGCGGCCGGAATCCGGCATGGCGAGGCCCATGATCGAATAGAAGCAGGTGGTCTTGCCGGCGCCATTGGGGCCGAGCAGGCCAACCACTTCGCCGCGCCGAACCGACAGCGAGACATCGCGCAGCACCACCCGCTTGTCATAGCGCTTGCCGATCCCGTCCACCGACAGGCCACGCAACGCGTCGCCATTGTCCGGGCCATTGGCCATGTCGGTTCGCGCGAGGCTTTCGGTGCTGGTCATGACAATCCGGGAAGTTGGCCGGGAAGTTGGCGCGAATATTGCAGGGTCGAGCCACGCTACCGCCAAAACGCTTGCCCGCCAAGGCGCTGCACCCGCAAAAACTGTCGCCAAAGCGGTGATTTCGGTGCAATTCGCGCCGCATGGTTGCCCTGACCCTGCCCGAGCCTGCGATGCTCGCCCTGCTGCTGGGCGCCGGCCTGTGGGCGGGCGCGCAGAATGCGCTGGCCGGCGGCGGCAGCTTCATCACCCTGCCGGCGCTGATCGCCGCCGGGCTCGATCCCAAGCTGGCCAACATCACCTCCACCATGGCGCTATTTCCGGGGCAGATCACCACCGGCATCGCCGGGCGCCGGCTGGTGGCGGGCGCCGAGCGGCTGTCGTTCAAGGCGCTTGCCACAATTGCGCTCGCTGGCGGTGTTGCCGGTGCGGCACTGCTGAACGCCACGCCCACGCGCGTATTCGCTGCCATGGTGCCCTGGCTGGTGCTGCTGGCCACCCTCGTCTTTGCCTGGGGGGCCTTCGGGCCGAAGAAGTCGCTCGCCAAGCCGCCGCCGCCGGCCTGGGTGACCGTGCTCACCCAGTCGCTCATCGCGCTCTACAGCGGCTTCTTCGGCGGCGGGGCGGGCATCCTCACCATGGCCAGCCTCACCATCGCCGGCCTGCCGGTCAGGAACGCGGGCGGCACCAAGAACGTGCTGGTGTCGCTGTCGAACACCACGGCGGCGATCCTGTTCGCGCTCACCGGCAATGTCGCTTGGGTCCATGCGCTCGTGGTGGGCATCGGCGCGATGGCTGGCGGCTATGTCGGTGCAAGGGCGCTGGCGGTGGTGCCGGAACTGGCGCTGAAAGTGGCGGTGATCCTGATCGGGCTGGGGCTGACCGTGGGCCTGTTCGTCACGGCCTAGCGCCGCTGCCCATACTCGTCCATCAGCACTTCGCGGCGGCCCACATGGTCGGGCCGGCTCACAAAACCGTCCTGCTCCATGCGCTCGATCAGGCGGGCGGCGTTGTTGTAGCCGATCCTCAGATGGCGCTGGATGAAGCTGGTGCTGGCCTTCTGGTTCTTCGCCACCACGTCGATCGCCTTGGCATAGATGTCCGCCTCGTCGTCGCCGCGGCCGCCGCCCGACAGGCCGGCGCTGGAAAGATCAAGCTGCCCGTCAAGATCGGGCGGCTCTTCGGTGACGGCCTCGACATAGTCGGGCGAACCCTGCACGCGCCAGAAATCGGCCACCGCTTCCACCTCGTCGTCCGACACGAAGGGGCCATGCACGCGCACCAGCTTGCCGCCGGACATCCACAGCATGTCGCCCTTGCCTAGCAACTGCTCGGCGCCCTGCTCGCCCAGGATGGTGCGGGAATCGATCTTGCTCGTCACCTGGAAGCTGATGCGGGTGGGCAGGTTGGCCTTGATGACGCCGGTGATGACGTCGACCGAGGGGCGCTGCGTCGCCATGATGAGGTGTATGCCGGCGGCGCGCGCCTTCTGGGCGAGGCGCTGGATCAGGAATTCCACCTCCTTGCCGGCGGTCATCATCAGGTCGGCCAGTTCGTCGACCACCACCACGATCAGCGGCATCGGTTCGAAATCGAGCAGCTCTTCCTCGATGATCGGCGTTTCGGTCTCGGGGTCCCAGCCGGTCTGCACGCGGCGCACGAACGGCTTGCCGGCGCCCTGTGCCTCTCGCACCTTCTGGTTGAAGCTGGCGAGGGAGCGAACGTTCAGCTCGCTCATCTTGCGATAGCGGTCCTCCATCTGCTCCACCGCCCATTTCAGCGCGCGAATGGCCTTGGGCGGATCGGTGACAACGGGCGCCAGCAGATGCGGGATCCCGTCGTACATCTTCAGTTCCAGCATCTTGGGATCGATCATGATCAGCCGGCACTGCGCCGGGGTCATCCGGTAGAGCAGCGACAGGATCATGGCGTTGAGGCCCACCGACTTGCCCGAACCGGTGGTCCCGGCGATCAGCAGGTGCGGCATCGGTGCCAGATCGGCCACCACCGGATCGCCGGCGATATCCTTGCCCAGCACCAGCGGCAGGGTGACGTTTCGGCCATCGAAGGCGGCGCTGCCAAGCAGCTCCGACAGCGACACCGTCTCGCGAATCTGGTTGGGCAGTTCGATGCCGATGACATTCTTGCCCGGCACCACGGCGACCCGCGCCGAAAGCGCCGACATGGAGCGGGCAATGTCATCCGCCAGGCCGATCACCCGGCTGGCCTTGATGCCCGGCGCCGGTTCCAGTTCATACATGGTGACGACAGGGCCGGGGCGCACTTCGCCGATGCGGCCGCGCACGCCGAAATCCTCCAGCACGCCTTCCAGCAGGCGGGCATTCTGCTCCAGCGCGGCGGCATCGATGCGGGCGCGCGGGGCGGTGGGCGGCGGGCTGAGCAGGTCCAACCCCGGCAGCACCGCGGCATCACCAAGGTCGAGCGCCTGCTGCCGGTCGCGCCGCACGCGCTTGCCCGGCGCCGGCTGTTCCTCGCGCGCCACCACCGTGGGTCCGGGCTCCGGCTCTGGCACCGGCTCGGCGCGCTCGCGGCGCCGCGCCGGCGCGGGCATCGGCAGGGTCAGCGTGTCATCTTCATCCTCGGCCGCCCCGTCCTGCCACCAG
>NZ_WMHO01000092.1 GCF_010994245.1 Sandarakinorhabdus rubra | reverse complement strand
GCCGTGTTGAACGAGGGATCGAGCGGCGAATAGCTGATCAACGCCAGCGCCAGTGAGAGCCCGGCCACCGCGATGCCGGCGCCGGCGGCGAGCCGCGCCAGCTGGCGCAGCAGGGCGGCCAGCCCGGCGCGCAGCCGCGCCAGCCACGGCGATGCGGCGCCCTGGGCCGCCCGCTGACTGCCGGCCAGCTGCCCTCCCGACCGCTTCAGGCGGGGCGCACCTGCATCTGCTGCCCGCGTTGCCATTGCCGTGCCCGATCCTTCATGAACAAATCATTGCCGCAAGTGAAAGGCCCGTCTGAAAATCGGGCCACAACCCGCTGCAAGCAATAATGGAACGCCCACACAAACGCGGGCCAGAATGAATCAGGAACGCCAACCGGTCAAGGAAAAGCCGGGCTCCAGCGGCGCATGACTGTTGGGGCCGGGGCATCATGTCCCGCTTGGGGGAATCGCGGCGCTGCGCTAGGGCATGCTGCCATGCAGAGCATGGACGCAGATGTCATCATCATTGGCGGCGGCCTGGTTGGCGCCACGCTGGCGCTGGCGCTGGCCCGGCACGACGTGACCAGCATCGTCGTCGACACGGCCGATCTTGATGCCACCACCCTGCCAGCCTTCGATGGCCGTGCCAGCGCCATCGCGTCCGCCTCGGGCCGCATGCTGCGCGCGCTCGGGCTGGGCCAGCTGCTCGATGATCACGGCTGCCCGATCCGCGAGATCAGGGTTACCGACGCCGCCCATCCGCAGTTCCTGCATTTCGATGCCGGCGAGGGCAATGATCCGCTTGGCACGATGGTGGAAAACCGCCTGCTGCGAACCCATCTGCTGGCCGCCGTGCGCGCCTGCCCGCAAGCGACGCTGCTCGCCCCGGTGACGGTGGCGGAGCTGGTGCGTGACGAACATGCCGCCACGCTCAGCCTTGCTGATGGCCGCCGTTTCCGGGCGCCGCTGGCGGTGGCCTGCGATGGTCGCCGCTCCCCCACGCGCGAGGCGGCCGGCATCCCGATTGCCCAGTGGCATTATCCGCATGCCGCGCTGATCACCATGGTGGCGCACAGCGTGCCGCACGAGAATATCGCCTGCGAGCTGTTCTACCCGTCCGGCCCGCTGGCGCTGCTGCCGATGCGCGATGCCGATGATGGCCGCCCGCGCACGGCGATCGTTTGGACGGTGGACGGCCGGCACATGGCTGCCGCCAGGAAGCTGGGGCCGAAGCAGCTCGCCGCCGAAATCGCGGCGCGCTGCGATGGCACGATGGGCGACATCGAGGTGATCGCACCGCAGACGGTGTGGCCGCTCGGCTATCACCATGCCGCCCGCTACACCGATACCCGCCTATTGCTGCTGGGCGATGCCGCGCACGGCATTCACCCCATCGCTGGCCAGGGACTGAACATGGGCTTCCGCGACGTGGCGGCCGCCGCCGAAGTGCTCACCACGGCGGCGCGCAGCGGCCTTGATCTGGGAAGCCCCGATGTGCTGGCCCAGGTCTCGGCCTGGCGGCGCTTTGACAACAGCCTCGTCTGCGCTGTCACCGATGGCCTCAATCGCCTGTTCGCGGTGCCGGGCCGGGTGCCCAGCCTTGTGCGGCGCACTGGGCTGGCGGCTGTTGAACGGATGCCGCCCCTGAAACGCTTCTTCATGAACCAGGCGCGCGGCGAAACCGGAAAACTGCCAGCTTTGCTGAAAGGCGAGCTGGTCTAACATCGGCCCCGTTCCCCAATGGAGCGGAGTCGACCATGGCCACTGCAGCCCTCGACAAGGACGCCATCCTCGCCCGCTACCGCGCCGAGCGGGACAAGCGGCTGCGCCCCGACGGCAATGACCAATATGTCGAGGTCAAGGGCCGCTATGCCCATTATCTCGAAGACCCCTACATGCCGGTGGTGCCTCGCGAGCCGCTGACCGATCATGTCACCTTCGCCATGGTCGGCGGCGGCTTTGCCGGCCTGTGTGTCGGCGCCCGGCTGGTGCAAGCCGGCATCACCGATGTGCGCATCATCGACAAGGCCGGCGATTTTGGCGGCAACTGGTACTGGAACCGCTATCCCGGCGCGCAGTGCGACACGGCCTCGATCATCTACCTGCCGCTGCTCGAGGAAACTGGCCACATGCCGACCGAGAAGTACGCGCATGCGCCGGAGATCCTCGAACAATCACGCCGCATCGGCCGCACCTTCGGCCTGTATGACAAGGCGCTGTTCCACACCCGCGTCGAGGATATCGTATGGGACGAGGCGCGCAGTGTGTGGGTGATCACCACCGATCGCGGCGACCGCTTCACCGCCGATTATGTCGGCACCGGCACCGGGCCGCTGCATGTGCCGAAACTGCCCGGCATCCCCGGCATCGAGACTTTCAAGGGCCACAGCTTCCACACCAGCCGCTGGGATTATGAGTACACTGGCGGCGACACCAACGGCGCGCCCCTCTCGAAGCTGAAGGACAAGCGCGTTGCCATCATCGGCACCGGGGCCACCGCAGTGCAGTGCGTTCCGCATCTCGCCCGCGCGGGCGGCACCGTCTATGTCGTGCAGCGCACGCCATCATCGGTGGACGTGCGCGCCAACGCGCCGATTGATCCGGAGTGGTTCAAGAGCATCGCGACGCCGGGCTGGCAGAAGCGCTGGCTCGACAATTTCGCCCGCAACGTCGCCATCGGGCCGCCGCCGGAGGAAGATCTGGTGCAGGACGGCTGGACCGACATCATGGGCCGTGTCCGCAAGCGCGTCCTGACCCTGCCGATGGACCAGATGACGCCAGCCAACATACTGGCGGTCAATGAGGACGCCGACATGGAGAAAATGTCGGAAATACGCGCCCGGGCCGAAGCAATCGTCCACGACAAGAACACGGCTGAGAAGCTCAAGGCCTGGTATCGGCAGTTCTGCAAGCGGCCCTGCTTTCACGATGCCTATCTGCAGGCCTTCAACGAACCGGGCACCCATCTGATCGATACCGACGGCAAGGGCGTTGAACGCATCGACGAAACCGGCTTCTGGGTGAACGGCACCCATTATGACGTGGATTGCATCATTTATGCGTCGGGCTTCGAGGTTGGCACGTCACACCAGCGCCGCGCCGGTTTCGATATGGCCGGGGTGGGCGGCAAGCGGCTGTCCGAAGCCTGGAAGGATGGCATCGAATCGCTGCATGGCCTGCATGTGCGCGGCTTTCCCAACGCCTTCATCGTGCAGATGGCTCAGGCCGCAAACTTCCTCGTGAACGTGCCGCACAATTGGACCGATGCCGGGGATACGATTGCCGCCGTGATCAAGCACGCGCGCGAGACGGGCAAACGCCTCATCGAACCCACACAAGAAGCCCAGGCCAGCTGGGTGGCGCTGATCCGCACCGCCTTGCCAGGCGCTCTTGCCCAAGCCGCGGAATGCACGCCCGGCTATTATAATCTCGAAGGCACCAGCCCCGACATTTCCCACAGTTTCCCCAGTGGTTATCCGCTCGGGTCAGTGGCCTATTTCGAGTATATTGACAAATGGCGACGCAGCGGTGACTTCGCGGGTCTGGCCTTCAGCTGAACCGCCGCCTGTCGCCGGCGGCACCGCGAACCGGTCTAGCAGATTGCAGCGTTGCCCGGTGTGCTGCCGCCCGCCACGGTGGTTGTCATGATTGATCGTGACGCCCTCCTCGAAAAATATCGGCTTGAGCGGGACAAGCGCCTGCGCCCCGAAGGCAATGCCCAATATGTGCGGCTGGCCACGCATTTCCCGCAGATGCTTGGCGATCCCTACACGCCCAGGAAAGAACGGGCGCCGGTCACCGATCATGTGCGCTTTGCCATGGTGGGTGCCGGCTTTGCCGGGCTGTGCACCGGCGCGCGGCTGGCGCAGGCCGGGATCACCGATTTCCGCCTGATCGATGCCGGCGGTGACGTTGGCGGCACCTGGTACTGGAACCGTTATCCCGGCGCCCAGTGCGACACCGCCTCGATCATCTACATGCCGTTGCTGGAGGAAACCGGGCATATCCCGACCGAGAAATATGCCCATGCCCCCGAGATCCAGAGCCAGGCCAAGAAGATTGCGGAGACCTTCAATCTCTATGAGAAGGCGCTGTTCCATACCGAGGTGAAGGCCTGCACATGGGACGAGGCGCGCCAGGTCTGGGTGATCGAGACCGACCGCGGCGACCATTTCACCGCCGACTTCGTCGGCATCGGCACCGGACCGCTGAACGTGCCGAAGCTGCCCGGCATCCCCGGCATCGAACGCTTCAAGGGCCACCAGTTCCACACCAGCCGCTGGGATTATGCCTATACCGGCGGCTCGGCCGAAGGCGCGCCGATGGACAGGCTGGCGGGCAAGCGTGTCGCCATCATCGGCACCGGCGCCACCGCCGTACAGTGCGTGCCGCATCTGGCCCGCGATGCCGGCCAGTTGTTCGTGTTCCAGCGCACCCCGTCATCGGTGGATGTACGCGCCAACGAACCCATTGATCCCGATTGGTTCAAGTCCATCGCCACGCCGGGCTGGCAGACGCGCTGGCTGGAGAATTTCGCCGGCAATGTCGGCATGGGTGGCGCCACGGAAGACTGGGTGCAGGATGGCTGGACCGATCTGTCGCGCCGCATCCGCAGCCGGGTGATGAGCCTGCCGCCCAGCGAATGGAACCCGGCCAACATGATGAAGGCCTGGGAAATGGCCGATCACGAGAAGATGGAGGAAATCCGCACCCGCGCCGTCACCGTGGTAAAGGACCGCAAGACCGGCGAGGCGCTGCAGGCCTGGTATCGCCAATTGTGCAAGCGGCCCTGCTTCCACGATGCCTATCTCGATGCCTTCAACCGTCCGAGCGTCACGCTGGTCGATACCGATGGCAAGGGCGTGAGCCGCATCGATGAAACCGGCATCTGGGTGGGCGATGCGCATTATGAGGTGGACTGCATCATCCATTCCACGGGCTTCGAGGTCGGCACGCCCACCGAGGACCGCGCCGGCTTCGACCCGGTGGGCAAGGGCGGCCAGAAACTGTCAGAGGCGTGGGCTGACGGCATGCGTACGCTGCATGGCCTGAACAGCGCCGGCTTCCCCAATCTGTTCCTGGTGCAGTTCGCGCAAGCTGCGGCGTTCGTGGTCAACGTGCCGCACAACTGGATGGAAACCGGCACTAGCATCGCCGCCATCGTCCGCCACATGACCGATGCCGGCCTGAAGACGGTGGAGCCGGACCAGGAGGCGCAGGAAGCCTGGGTGCAGCTGCTGCTCACCAATCCCGGCATGATGACCAACAGCCCGGATTGCACGCCCGGCTATTACAACAACGAAGGGCAGCCGATGGACGAGCGCGCCAAGTACGCTGTGGGTTATCCGGCTGGGCCGAACGCCTTCTTCAGCTACATGCGGGGCTGGCGCAGCGACGGGGCCTTCAAGGGATTGCGCTTCGGCTGATCAGCCGGTGTTCGGCAGGAACTCGCGCGCCGCTTCGGGCAGCAGGATCGGCACGCCGTCGCGGATCGGATAGGCAAGGCCGGCCGTATCGTTGACCAGTTCCTGCGCCTTCGCGTCAAAGCGCAGCGGCTGGCGGGTGAGCGGGCAGACAAGCAGGCCAAGCAGACGCGGATCGAGAGCCGAACCGCTCATTGCAGGCCGCCAAAGCCATCGCCGCTGGCGGCAAAGCTCATCAGGGCCGACAGGGTCTGGGCGCGCTCGGTCAGTGTGGCGGCCTCCAGCAGTGCCTGCTTCTCCGCCGGCTCGAAGGGCAGGGCGCTGGCCAGCGTGATCACCAGCGATTCATCGTCGGCGCCGTGCACCGCCTCCCAGTCCGCCGACAGGCCGCGCGCGTCGAGATAGGGGCGCAAGGCCTCCTCCAGCCCGGCGCGGGTGGCGGCATCCAGCGCCGCCTCGTCGTGGCGGTCGTCGGCAAAGCCGTGATAATCGGTCATCACCTGGCGATAGAGCGTGTCGCGATCCAGTTCGGCGGCGACGCGGAAGCGGCTGACGCCCACCAGCGCGATCAGGATGCGGCCATCATCGGTCTCGCGATAGTCGCTGATGCGCCCGAGGCAGCCCACCGAATAGAGCGAAGGCGGATCACCCTTCCCTTTCGGCTGGATCATGCCGATCATCCGGTTGGCAGCACCGCTGGCCGCCATGGCATCCTTCACCATGGCAAGATAGCGCGGCTCGAAGATGTTGAGCGGCAGCACCCCGCGCGGGAACAGCACGGCGCCGGTCAAGGGGAACACCGGCACGGCGGCCGGCAGCGGTTCCAGGCCCTCGCTCTCGCTCATGCAAACCAGATGGCGCGCAGGGCGGCGCGGGTCTTGACGCTCCACGGATCGGCGAGGCCGGCGGCTTCGAACATGGTGAGCAGTTTCTCGCGTGCGGCGCCTTCGCTCCAGCTGCGATCGGCCTTGATGATGGCCAGCAGGTGATCGGCGGCGGCATCGCGTTCGCCGCGCGCCGCAAGCGCCCCGGCCAATTCGAAACGGGCGGCATGATCATCGGGGTGCGTGGTCACCTGCGCCACCAGATCGGCGAGATCGTCATTGTCGGCCGGGGCGGCGGCGGCCAGCGCCAGCGCGGCGCGGGCACGGGCCACCTGCTCATCCTTCGAATCGGCTGGCACCCCGGCAAGCGCAGCCTCGGCCGCTTCGGCCTGGCCGCCGGCCAACAACGCCAGCGCGTAGCGGGCGACAAGATCGTGGCGCTCCGGCAATTCCTGCACCAGCGCGGCGAGCATGGCGGCGGCATCCTCGTGGGCACCGGCCGCCGTCGCCTCTTCGGCCGCAGCCACCAGCGCGGCGATCTGCTCTTCCAGTGCCGCTTCATCCTCGCTGGCTGGAACACCCTGCAGCAACCGGTCGATGAACTGCGCGAGTTCGCGTTCCGGCAGGGCGCCCTGGAAGCCATCGACCGGGCGGCCATCGAGAAAGGCATAAACAGTGGGAATCGACTGGATGCGGAACTGCGCCGCCAGCGCCTGGTGCTTGTCCACGTCGATCTTGACCAGCTTCACCTTGGGCGCACGGGCGGCGACAAGCTTCTCGATCAGCGGCCCCAGCGTCTTGCACGGCCCGCACCATTCGGCCCAGAAATCGACCAGCACCAGCGCGCTCTTCGATGCGTCGATGACATCGCGGCGGAACGCCTCGATGCTGGCCTTGTCGGCGGCCGGGTTGGGGATGGTGGCCAAGTTCTTGCGCTCCGCTCTCTTCGTGCGCTTCATATGGGGGGCGAGGGGCGGGTTTGCCAAGACGGCCGATGCGCGCAGCCATGCACGGCCTTCAGGGAAAAAAGGGACTTGCCCGTCGCCACCTCAGGCGCTAATGCCCCGGCTCCCGGCGACGGGTGAGCGGGTGTAGCTCAGGGGTAGAGCGCAACCTTGCCAAGGTTGAAGTCGAGAGTTCGAATCTCTTCACCCGCTCCAGTCGCAGCCCGGCAGACCGCAACGGAGTTGCGGTCAGACTCGGGCAAGACCGGCCGGCGACCAAAAAAGGCGGCTCTTCAGCCGCCTTTTTCGTGAGTCGTCCGACGGCGCGGCTTCGCCGCGACGTTCACGTCCCCAATCAATCTTCACCCCTCACCCCAACGCCGCCCACAGGCCATAGACGCTGCTGAGCATCAGGATGCTGCCGATCAGCAGCAGCAGACGCCGGGCCTGCATCCGGCTGGCGATGCGCGCGCCGATGGGCGCTGCCAGGAGGCCGCCGATGATCAGCCCCACGGCGGCGATCGAGAAGGCCTCCGGTCCCAATTTCCATAGGAAGGTGGCAGAGACCGCCATGGTCACCAGGAATTCGGCGGTGTTGACCGTACCGATGGTGGTCCGCGGTTCCGAACCCTGCACCAGCAGGTTGGCAGTGACGATCGGCCCCCAGCCGCCACCCCCGGCGGCATCCAGAAAGCCGCCGACCAGCCCCAGCGGGCGCACCAGCCGCACCGGGCGCACCGCCGGCCCGTGGGTCATCCGCCACGCCCGCCACAGCAGATAGGCCCCGATCACCGCCAGATAGGCCATCACCAGCGGGCGCGCGGTTCGGCCGTCGATCTCGGTCAGCACATAGGCGCCCAGAACGCCGCCAATCACCCCCGGGCCAGCGACCCTCGCCAGCAGCGGCCAATCGACATTGCGGTGCAGGATGTGGCTGACGGCCGAGGCGGCGGTGGTGAAGCACTCGACGACATGCACGGTGGCCGACGACCGGGCCGGCGACAAACCCACCACCGAGACCAGCATCAGGTTGGTGATCAGGCCAAACGCCATGCCCAGCGCGCCATCCACCAGCTGCGCCAGGAAGCCCACCGCCAGGAACGGCAGGATGGACTGAAGTTGCGCCAGCGTCAGTTCGGGCAGCTCCATTCCCGTGCAGTCTCCGGTGCGGTTGCCTCACCAGTCATGACCCATCGCCGAGCGAACTGCACCTGTGAAATCGCCGCGCGCCCCGCCTGCGCCCTCGCCCGGCCGCGCGCTGCCCTCGACTCGTCCGCGCAACCGCCGCATAAATCGCACATGCACAGCCACGCCCATAGCCATCCGCTGGGCGGCCATGATCATCACGGCCATGGCCATGTCCATGCGCCGCCGGATTTCGGCCGGGCCTTTGCTGTCGGCGTGGTGCTGAACCTCGCTTATGTCGCCATCGAGGCGGGGGCCGGCCTGGCCTATGATTCGATGGCGCTGCTGGCCGATGCCGGCCACAATCTGTCGGACGTGGCGGGGCTGCTGATCGCCTGGGGCGGTTACAAGCTCGCCACCCGTGCGCCCTCAGCGCGCTTTACCTGGGGCCTGCAGCGCTCGCCCATCCTGGCGGCGCTGGCCAATGCGCTCATCCTGGTGGCGGCGTGCGGCGGCATCGCCTTTGAATCGATCCACCGCCTCACCGCGCCGTTGCCGGTATCGGGCAGTGTGGTGATGCTGGTCGCCGGCGCCGGCATCGCGATCAACCTTGGCACCGCGCTGATGTTCATCAAGGGCCGCAAGGGGGATGTGAACATCCGCGGCGCATATCTGCACATGATGGCCGATGCCGGCGTGTCGGCTGGCGTGGTGGCTGGCGGCCTTCTCATCCGGCTCACCGGCTGGGATTGGGTAGACCCGGTTCTGGGCCTCGGCATCGCCGTGCTGGTGCTGCGCGCGACTTGGGGCCTGCTCACCGAATCGCTGGCGCTGACGATGGACGCGGTGCCGGCGGGGATCGAGCCGGGGGCGGTGAAGGACTGGCTGGTGGGCCTCGACGGCGTCGCCGCCGTGCATGATCTCCACATCTGGCCGCAAGGCACCACCGGCGCCATCCTGACCGCGCACCTGGTGATGCCGGCCGGCCACCCGGGCGACGAAACCCTGGCCAACATCGCCCACGCGCTGCACCACCGCTTCAACATCGGCCACGCCACGCTGCAGGTGGAAACCGGCGACGAGCATTGTCGGCAGGCGCTGCCAGAAGCCTGTCTCCACTGATGCTTCTGCGGGTAGCGTCGGCGGTCGACCGGGCGTAGGGAGCGGATCATGCGCATCATCGATCATCACATCGCCGGTCAGCCAGTTGCCGCCGGTTCCCGCAGCAGCCCCGTCTATGACCCCAACACCGGGCGGGTGCAGGCCGAAGTTCGGCTGGCCGGTCGCGACCTGCTGGACCAGGCGGTTGCCGCGGCACGGGCGGCGCAGCCGGCCTGGGCTGCCACCAACCCGCAGCGCCGC
>NZ_WMHO01000091.1 GCF_010994245.1 Sandarakinorhabdus rubra | reverse complement strand
GCCGCCCTGCCGGAGCGCGAGGCGATGGTGACGGCCGACAGCCTGTGGGCGGAATTCGCCGCCGGGCGCACCGATTTCGCCCGCGTGGTGGCCGCCGCCGGGCAGCTGGCCCGCCACCGCGAACGGCTGCCGGGGATCGAACTGGCCGGCAAGCTGGCGGCGCTCGCCAATACCACGCTGGCCGATGCCGAACTGCCGGCCTATCGCGCGCTGATGCAGCTTCTCTATGGCGCGCGGCCCGAAATGCAGGGCTTCGACCCGGCGACGCCAGTAGCGGACAGCCACACCCAGGGCTGGCGCGAATCGCTGGTGCCGTTGCTGGCGCTGCAAGCCCGCGATCCGGCCCTGCGCGCCGCGTTGAGAACGGCCGCCACCCGCCTGCTGGATGGCGATGCGGCGGCGCTTGCCCCCGTCTATCGCCGAACCGCCCTGGCGGTGGCGGTGCAGGATGGCGGTGTGCCGGTGATCGACCGGCTGTTCGCGGCGCTGAAGGCGTCCAGTGATCCGCTGTTCCGCGCCCAGGCCGCTGCCGCGTTGGGCAGCGCGGAGGGCGCCGCCGCCGTCACCCGCGTGCAGGGTCTGGCCATGGGCGAAGGGCTGATCAGCCGGGAGCGAACCACCATCCTTGGCGCGCTCACCTTCAACCGCGGCGCCCGCGACGCCACCACGTCTTACGTCGCCAGCAATTTCCGCACCGTGGTCGAAAGCTTCCCCGGCTTTGCCCGGGCCGGGGTGATCGGCTTCTTCGACGGCTATTGCAGCAGCGATGCCATCGCGCGTGTGGAAGGCCTGATCCGCCCCAACCTCGCCATCCTGGGCGGTGGCGAGCTAGAACTGGCGCAGACCATGGAACGCATCGGCCAGTGCGCCGCCCTGAAGGCAGCCAAGGGCGCCGAAATCAGCGCGGTGCTGGCGCGCTGAGGCGTCAAGCGCTGCGCTTGAAACACCTCAGGCGCTGCGCTTGGCTGGAGCCTTCTTCGCGGCAGGCTTCTTGGCAGCAGGCTTCTTGGCCGCCGTCGCCTTCCTGGCCGGCGCCTTCCTGCCCTTCTTTGCCGGCGCGGCGGCTGCACGCGCGGCCAGCAACGCCACTGCCTCCTCCAGCGTGACCGCCGTCGGCTCGGTGCCCTTGGGCACGTTGGCGTTGGTCGTCCCGTCACTGATGTAGGGGCCGTAACGGCCCGACAGCACGCGCACCGCAGCGCCGGTTTCCGGATGGGCGCCCAACTCTGCCAGGGCCGTGGCCTGTCCCCGCTGCGGGCGGCCGCCATTGGCCTTGGCAGCTGCGGCTTCGGCCAGTTTCACCACGGCGGCGTTCATGCCGGTTTCGAACACCTCCGCCGTGTTCGCCAGCCTTGCATAGCTGCCGTTGTGCGCCAGATAGGGGCCATAGCGACCGATGCTGGCGGTGATGGGCTCGCCCGTATCGGGATGCAGGCCGATGGTGCGCGGCAGCGCCAGCAGCTTCACCGCCCAATCGAGATCCTCCGGGCCGGAAATGCTGACATCCTTGGGGATGGAGGCGCGCGGGGGCTTCTCCCCCTCACCTTTCTGCACGAAGCGGCCAAAGCGCCCTGATCGCAGCGTGATCATCTCGCCGGTCACCGGGTCGGCGCCCAGTTCCAGCGGGCCATCATTCGCCTGCGCGCCATTTTCCGACGCGAAGGGCCGCGTATATTTGCACTCGGGATAGTTGGAGCAGGCGACGAACGCCCCGAAGCGCCCGGTCTTCAGGGACAGGCGACCGGCGGCGCAGCGCGGGCACAGGCGCGGATCGCTGCCGTCACCCTTGTCCGGGAACAGGTAGGGCGCCAGATATTCGTCGAGCGCCACCGTGATGTCCGACGGGCGCTGCTCCATGATCTCGGCGGTCTTGGGCTGGAAATCGGCCCAGAAGGCGCGCAGCAGTTCAAGATATTCCGCGTCGCCGGCCGACACCTCGTCCAGCTGCGTTTCCAGCCCGGCGGTGAAATCATATTCCACATAGCGCGAGAAGAAGCGCTCCAGGAAGGCGGTGACCAGCCGGCCCTTTTCTTCGGCGTGGAAACGGTTCTTCTCCACCCGCACATAGGCACGATCACGCAGCGTCTGCAGGATCGAGGCATAGGTGGAGGGACGGCCGATGCCGAGTTCCTCCAGCTTCTTGACCAGCGTTGCCTCGGAATAGCGGGCGGGCGGCTCCGTGAAGCTCTGGATGGCCTCGACCGTCTTGGAGGCGCAACGGTCGCCGCCGGCGAGGCGCGGCAGGCGGGCGCTGTCCTCATCGTCCTCTGTGGGTTCATCGCGGCCTTCGGTATAGAGCGCCAGGAAGCCCGGCGTGATGACCACCTGGCCGGTGGCCTTCAGGCCGTGGCGGCCATCATCATCGAACAGTTCGACCGTGGTGCGCTCCATTCGGGCGCTGGCCATCTGGCTGGCGACGGTGCGGTTCCAGATCAGGGCATAGAGGCGTTCGGCATCACTGTCCGGCCGACCGGGCCGGCGCGAGAAGTCGGTGGGGCGGATCGCTTCGTGCGCTTCCTGGGCGTTCTTGGCCTTGGTGGCATAGAATCGCGGCTTTTCGGGCAGCACGTCGGGCTTGGTACCAAAGTCGCGCGCGATCAAATCACGAACGGCATTCAGCGCCTCGCCGGCAATCTGCACGCCGTCGGTCCGCATGTAGGTGATGCGGCCGTCCTCGTAGAGACCCTGGGCCACGCGCATCGTGTGGCTGGCGGTGAAGCCCAGCCGCCGCGCCGCCTCCTGTTGAAGGGTGGAGGTGGTGAACGGCGGCGCGGGGTTTTTCGAGACCGGTTTCGTCTCCACGCTGCGGACAGTGAATCCATTTTTCTCAATGGCTTCCCGCGCAGCATGGGCCGCAGCATTGTCGAGATCGAACTGCGCCAGTTTCTTGCCGTCGAGCACCGCCAGGCGCGCCATGAAGGTGGCGCCGTTGGGCGCGATCATCTCTGCCTCCACGCGCCAATATTCACGGGCGACATGGGCTTCGATCTCGCGCTCGCGCTCCACCACCAGGCGCAGCGCCACCGATTGCACGCGCCCGGCACTCTTGGCGCCGGGCAGCTTGCGCCACAGCACGGGCGAAAGCGTGAAGCCCACCAGATAGTCGAGCGCGCGGCGCGCCAGATAGGCATCGATCAGCGGCTGATCGAGATCGCGGGGCGCCTGCATCGCCTTTGTCACCGCGGCCTTGGTGATCTCGTTGAAGGTCACCCGCTGCGCGCCGCCCTTGGGCAGGGCCCGCTTGTCCTTCAACCATTCCAGGAGGTGCCAGCTGATCGCCTCGCCCTCGCGATCCGGGTCGGTCGCCAGGATCACGCTGTCGGCGCGCTTCGCCGCCTCGCGGATGGCGGCAAGCTGCTTGGTGCGATCGGCCGACACCTCCCACGCCATGGCGAAATCCTGCGCGGGATCAACGGAGCCATCCTTCGCCGGCAGATCGCGCACATGGCCGAAACTGGCCAGCACCTCATAGTCCGAACCCAGATACTTGTTGATGGTCTTCGCCTTGGCCGGCGATTCAACGATGACGAGTTGCATGCGGCAGCGACACTTTCCTCACGTACACGCGCGAGGGTGGCGGTCCGGGCAGAGGGGCGTCAAGGGGTGAGGGGACGCAGGGTGCCGGCAGCGACAGGTCAACGGGCCGGCGCCAGCGCCTTGTTATATCTGGCGGTATACAGCCTCGGCGCCGCGCGCTAAGTGTGAGCCATGCCGGGATGGATGTGCCGCCACGGAAAGTTGAGGCGCGTGGCAGCCATGCTGCTGGCAGGGGCCACGCCGGCCCTGCCCGCACGCGCTGGGGACAAATTCGATGCAACGGTGGCAGAAACGATCATCGTCACCGCGCGTTTGCGACCAGAACCGGCGCAATCGGTGCCGCAGGCGTTATCGGTCGTCGACGGCGAGGCGTTGGAACGCAGCTACAGCAACAACATGCGCGCGCTGGCCCTTCTGGTACCAAGCCTCAACTATGCCTCGCCAAATCCGCGCAACACCAGCTTCACCATCCGCGGCCTCGGCTCCAGCGTTGTGGCCGTGGCTCAGGCCAACGACGGGCTGGAACCGGGCGTTGGCATCTATGTCGACCAGGTCTACCAGGCGCGCCCGGCGGCGGCAGCCTTCGATTTCACCGATGTAGAGCGGCTGGAAGTGCTGCGCGGCCCACAAGTGAGCCTGTTCGGCAAGAACAGCACCGCCGGTGCGATCCAGATCGTCAGTCGCGCACCCAGCTTCACGCCTGAAGCAGCCGCCGAAGTCTCGTTCGGCAACCTCGGCTTCTGGCAGGCGCGGGGATCCGCCTCCGGCCCTATGTCGGACAGGGTGGCGGTGCGCGTGGCCGGGCTGGCGACGCGCCGCACCGGCGTCATCCGCAACGTCGAAACTGGCCGCTTCCAGAACAATGTCCACACCGATGCGCTGCGTGCCTCCTTGCTGTGGAAGCCGCAATCCAGTCTCTCCGTACGCCTCACCGGGGATTGGCAGGATGTCCGCGCGGAATGCTGCACCCAGGTGTTTCTCACCGTCAGCCCCACCCTGCGCCCGGTGGCACGCCAGTATCCCGCGATGGCGGCTGCGGCCGGCTATGCGCCGCCCTCGATTAACGCGTTCGACCGGCTCACCGACATCGATGCCCCGCTGGGGGTCGAGACCAGCCAGGGCGGCGTTGCGCTGGTGGGCGAAGCCCAGCTGGGGGCGGTCAACCTCACGTCGGTGTCGGCGTGGCGCTTCTGGGACTGGGCAGCCGCCAACGATCGCGATTACACGCGGCTGCCGATTCAACTCGTGCAAGGCATCCCCTCGCGACAGGATCAGTATAGTCAGGAACTGCGCCTGGCCTCAGCCGGAACGCTGGATGCGGCGCATTCCGGCCTCGCCTTCGTGGCTGGCCTGTTTGCCTTCCACCAGAAGCTGAAAGGACAGCCCACCACCATCTACGGCCCTCTTGCCACCACCTGGTTGCTTGGCGGCGATTTTCCGCCCGGGCTTCTGGATGGCTACGGCAGCAGCGGCCGCACCCGTTTTGCTTCGACGAGTCTTGCCGGGTTTGGCGAGGTGACATGGCGGCCGCCCGCCCTGGCGCGCCTTGCATTGACCGGCGGCCTGCGTGTCACCTGGGAAGGCAAGAGCGGCCAGTTCAACAGCCGCGTGTCGGGCGGGGCGGAGCCGCAGACGGCGGCACAGGCCAGCGCCAAGCTGTCAATCCTGCGGCCGCAGGATTACGCCGCCTCTGTCAGGGATGTCAGCCTGTCGCTGCGCGGCAACCTTGCCTATGACCTTGCCGACCACGCAGTGGCCTGGCTGTCGTGGGCCCGCGGCGACAAGTCGGGCGGAATCAACATGTCGGGCCTGCCGGTCGATGCGGCCGGCCAGCCGGCCCTGGGCACTGCCGTGATCCGGCCGGAACGCAATGTCGCGTGGGAAGCCGGGCTCAGGGCCGCCACGAGGGACGGCCGACTGAGCGCCAGCCTCGTGCTGTTCTCAACGCAGGTGCGCGATTTCCAGGCCAATGTGGTGGATACTGGCCCCGGCGCGCTGCGCGGTTATCTCGCCAACATTCCGAAGGTTCGGGTGCAGGGCCTGGAAGTCGATGCCGTGTTCGCGCCGATTGCCGGTGTGCAACTTCGTGCCGCCTTGAGCCACAGCGACGGCCGCTATGTCGACTATCGCGCCGGGCCTTGCCCGCTGGAGCGGGTGGGAACCGGCACCACCGCATGCGACCTGTCCGGAAGGCCGCTCGCCAACCTGCCGCGGTGGAGCATCAGTGCCGGCCTCGACGCCAGCCGCCCGCTGGGGCGCGGGCAGCTGCGACTGCGGGTGGACAGCATCAGCCGGTCATCGGCATCGGGCGACGGATCGGCATCGGCTGCCTTGTTCCTGCCAGGCTACACGCTGGTGAACGCCAGCCTCGCTTATGGCCGGGGGCCATGGGAGGTTGCGCTGTTCGCGCAGAACCTGTTCGATGCGCGCTATTTGCAGAATGTCACCGCGCAGGCCGGCAACTCGGGATTGGTGCTGGCAACGCCGTCGGATCCGCGCTTGTGGGGCCTGACGCTGCGCTGGACCGTCTAGGGTCAAAGTCGGTCCGGACGCTGCTTCGGACCAGGATTCTGGTGGAGTCGTTCGCGGCGATGGCGGCCGGGAGCGGGAATGCCCTCAGGCCTTGAGCACGCGGGGCAGGCCGGCACCCAGCATGGCCAGCAATTCGGGCCCATAGGCGCTGCTGTTGGCTTCAAATTCAGCCTGGGTGATGCGCTGGGGGCCCTGGGCACCGAACAGCACCACCTCGTCGCCCAGGCGCACCGCGTCGCGCCCGTCGGTCACGTCCACCATCAGCGTGTTCATCGTCACCCGCCCCACCAGCGGATAGCGCCGCCCGCCGATCAGCACCTCGGGGCGGTTGCGGCCTTCGGCGGGAAACTCCGGCCGGTTGGCGTGGCTGAGGCTGCGCCGGTAACCATCGGAGTAGCCCAGGGGGATATTGGCCAGCCAGCTTTCGCGCTCCAGCCGGAAGGTCCGGTCATAATTCACCGTCTGTCCGGCCGGATAGCGGTTCACGGCGGCCACCCGCGACTTGATCGCCATGGTGGGCACGAAGCGGTCGGTCCGCACCGAGCCGGGATCGCCATAGAGCAGCCCACCCACCCGCACCATGTCGAGCCGGGTTTCGGGATGCTGGAGCGCGGCAAAGCTGTTGGCGGTGTGGCGCAGCAGCGGGGCGTTGCCCAGCCCGGCCCCCCTGAGGAAGGCCACATCGGCCTCGAAGCGGGCGAGCTGGGCCAGGATGTCGGCTCCCTCCTCGCTTGGGAAATGCGTCATCGCCGCCTGCACCTGGAAGCCGGGCAGCGCCAGCAGCGCCTGCGCATCGGCGCGGCCATGATCGGCCGCCAGCTCGATCCCGTTGCGCGACATGCCGCCGGCATTCAGCGCCAGATGGACGGCCAGGCGCTGGCGGCGATGCCGCTTTTTCCAGAGGGCATGCAGACGTTCGGCCGCCTCGCGATTGCCGATCAACTCCTCGACGCCCAATGGCAAGGCATCTTCCATCTCCTCCAGCGTGGCCTGCCGGATGCGGATCAGGCGGCCGCGATAGCCCAGCCGGCGCGCCACCCGGGCCTCGTCGTTGGCAGTGATGGCCACGTCCTCGATCCGCCTGGCAATCACCGATGGCATCAGGAGCGCGATCGAGTTGCCATAGGCATCGGCCTTCATCACCGCACACAGGCGCGCCGGGCCGACAAGGGCGCGCACGGCATCGACATTGGCCTCGAAGGCGGCGGCATCCACCTCGATCCAGCCGTTGCGGCGGGCAGCACGGGCCGGGGTGAGGCCGAAGTTGCGGGCATCCAGCACCGGCGCCGCGCGGGCAGCATCCAGCATGGCGGTGGCCGTGGCGGCCACAGCGCCGGCCAAGAAATCGCGGCGGCGCATCATTCCACGCCTCGGCGCAGGATGCGGCCGGGATAGAGCCCGGTGGGCTTGCCGTCGCGAAACACGATCTGGCCATCCACGAACACGCTGGCGACGCCTTCGGCCAGCGCCGCCGGCGCCTCCACCGTGGCCCGATCGGTGAAGCGGTCGGGATCGAACAGCACCAGATCGGCCTTGTAGCCGGGGCGGATCAGCCCGCGCTGCTTCAGCCCCAGGTGCTGTGCCGTCAGCCCGCTCATCTTGTGCACCGCCTCGGCCAGGGTGAGCCGGCCGCTTTCGCGCACATGCTGGCGCACCAGCCGGGGAAAGGCGCCGGCACCGCGCGGATGGCGGCCGCCGATCATGCCATCCGAACACAGGTTGCTGTGCGGCCAGGTAATGAATTCGGCGATGTCCCTGGGGTCCATGGCGGTGCCGATCACCGCCTCCACCGGACCGCCATCGGGATGCGCCTTGCGCCAGGCTTCGGCCGTCTGGATCAGCCAGAGATAGGTGACCGCCGGCTCCTCCCCGCGCCTGGCCGCGATTTCGGCGATGGTCTGGCCCACCAGCGTGGGATCGGACGCATAGAAGCCCAGACGCATCCCTGCCGGCGTGGTGAGATGGGTGAGGGCAAAGCGCGCGGCGGCGAGATCGGTGAAGTCGCGCTTGGGAAACAGAACGGTGAGCGTGGATTGCCAATATTCGTAAGGGTAGACATCTGCCGTCACCTTGATGCCACGCGCGCGGGCGGCATCCAGCCGGGCCAGCACCGCCCCGGCGCCGCCCCAGCGATCGACCACGCCCAGCTTGATGTGGGAGATCTGCACCGGCACGCCCGTCTTCTCGCCCACGTCAAGCAGTTCGCCGAGCGCCGCATCGAAGCTCACATCCTCGTTGCGCATGTGGCTCATGTAGCGGCCGCCAGCGGCCGCGGCGGTGCGGGCCAGCGCCAGCACCTCATCGTGGCTGGAATAGATGCCGGGATCATATTCCAGCCCGGTGGACAGGCCCAGCGATCCGGCCTGCAAGTCGGAGGCCAGCAGCGCCTGCATCGCCTGCACCTCGGCTGGCGTGGCGGTGCGCTTGTAATCGCTGCCCATCACCCGCTCACGCAGGAAGCCATGGCCGGTGTAGGCCGCGACATTGATCGCGGCAGGGCGTGCGGCAAATTTCGCGGTCATGTCGGCGAAGGTGCTGTTACCGCCGCCATCCTGGCCCACGACGATGGTGGTGATGCCCTGTGCCAGCAGCGGGGGCATGGCGCGATCGGCATAGTCACCGCGGTCATGGTGGCTGTGGCTGTCGATGAAGCCGGGAGCGAGCACCAGGCCGTTTGCCGCGATCACGGTTTCGCCCTTGCGCGGGCGCAGCACGCCCACTGCGGTGATGCGGTCTCCGTCGATGCGCACGGAGACGCGGCGCGGCGGTGTGCCCGATCCATCAATCACACTGGACCCGGTGATCAGCGTTGAGGCCGCCACGCCTGTGATCCACGCCATGGCCGCAAGCCCGGCCAGCAGCCCCCGCACCATTGCCGCGCCCCGCATCTGCCCCCCTTTCGCGCCGGTGTTGGCCCGGCGCTTGCCGCGATGGGCGGATGTTACAGGCCGCGCCGGATCGGGCAAGGCAGCTGGCCCATCGCTGGCGCTGGCGGCGCCGTGCCACACGCGATAGGCTGTCCGCCAGGCACGCCAGCAAGGGGCACCGATGCGACCGCACACCGAGAGCCATCTCGTCTCCCGCATCGGCTGGCTGCGGGCCGCCGTGCTGGGGGCGAATGATGGCATTGTCTCCACTGCCAGCCTGATCCTGGGCGTTGCGGCCTCTGGCGCGGATCGGCAGGCGTTGCTGGTGGCCGGGGTGGCGGGGCTGGTGGCCGGCGCCATGTCGATGGCGGCGGGGGAATATGTCTCGGTGAGCAGCCAGGCCGATACCGAGGCCGCCGATCTGGCCCGCGAGACGGCGGAGCTGGCCGCCGATCCGGCGCACGAGCACGCCGAGCTGGCCGCCATCTATGTGGCGCGCGGGGTGGACCCGGCGACGGCCGACACGGTGGCCACACAGATGATGGCGCACGATGCTCTGGGCACCCACGCGCGCGACGAGTTGCACATCAACGACACCACCGCCGCGCGGCCCGTGCTGGCGGCGCTGGCCTCGGCCGGCACCTTCACCGCCGGCGCGGCGCTGCCGCTCGTGCTGGCCGCCGTGCTGCCGATGGGGTGGATGATGGCCGGCCAGGCGGCGGGCGCCATCCTGTTCCTGGCGCTGCTGGGCGCGGTGGGTGCGCGGGCCGGAGGGGCCGGGATGGGC
>NZ_WMHO01000090.1 GCF_010994245.1 Sandarakinorhabdus rubra | reverse complement strand
GACCCGCGGCACCGTCACGCGCACCAGCCCCGGCAGCCGCCGCGCCATCTCGGCTTGCGTCGCGGCCGACAGCACGTCCGACCGCTCGGCGCGCAGGCTCATCACCGGCAAGCCCTTGAGGCTGTCGAAGGCCGCCCAGTCATCGGCGCCGCCATCACCATGCGGCAGGCGGAACGGCTCGGCAATGCGCGGATCATAATCGAAGACGATGCGGCCCTGCGGGCTGATCCGGCACAGGCGCTTGGCAAAGGCGAGCCAGTCGTGCAGCTGCCAGTCGGGATAGATGGCAGCGTTGCGCAGCGCCAGGTCGCGCGCGGCGTGCAGCCAGGTCAGCCAGTTGCCGCCGCGCCCGACATTGGCGCGCAACCGCGCCAGCCCGCCCGGTTCGATCACCGGACCGATGTCATTCAGGATCACGCCGGCCATCGCACTGCGATGCGCGGTCGTCAGCCGCAGGGCCAGCAGCCCGCCGAGCGAGGAGCCCAGCACGACAAAGCGCGACACGCCGGCCGCATCGAGCAGCAGCGACAGGTCGCGCAAATAGGTCAGGGGCACATAGGACAGCGAATCGCGCGGCCAACCCGATTCGCCCCGCCCCCTGAGATCCGGCGCGATGATCCGCCAGCGCCGCCCCAGGGGCTCGGCCAGGTGCGCAAAATCGCTGCCATTGCGGGTCAGCCCCGGCAGGCACAGCAGCGCGGGCGCCTGCGAAGACACTTCAACATCATGATGTTCGCGCCAGCAAAGCCGGACATTGTCGGCCGAGAACACAAAGCCGCGCTGCCAGCCGGTGGCAGGGACAAGCGAACTTGTGGCAGGGCGAGTGCTCATGATTTTGACTCTGACTCAACCGTGAGGCTATAGGAAGGCCTCCGGGGGGAGCGAGGACGAAGGACAAACGTGGCCACACGCGCACTTGAACCCAGAAGCATCGGCAGGGCCGGCACCAGCAACCCCCGCGCACCCGCGCGCCAGACGGACATGCGTGCACGCCGCTATGATCCCGCCGAAACCAAGTCACGGGTGCTCGCCGCCGCCCACATGCTGTTCTCGCGCCAGGGCTTTGCCGCCACCGGCACCGCCGACATCGCCCGCGAGGCGGACGTGTCGGAAGGCTCCATCTTCTATCATTTCGGTTCCAAGAAGGCGCTGCTCGAGGAACTCGGCCGCCGCCACGGCGAAGCGATGATCGCCACCATGGAAGAGGGCTATGCCCTTGAGGATCTTCTGCCCGCCATCACGGTGCCGCGCGTGCTGCGCTTCGTGCGGGACAACATGATCTGGGAAGGCTCCGAGCCTGAGTGCGGCGAATGCGGCCCCAAGTCCAAGATGGCCGCCACGCCCGATGCCGAGCCCTTCTATCACGCCGCCAAGGAAGTGACGACGGCGTGGATCAAGCGCCACCTGCAGGCCAGCCACGACAAGCTGGGCATCACCGGCGTGGAGATCGACATCGCCGCCAGTTTCACCCATCACGTGGTGGGCGACGCCATCGACCGCTGGCTGTGCGCCGGCACCCCGGAAGAGGCCGACCGCATCGAGCGGGAAACCATCCGCTACATCACCGCCGCCAGCGGCTATCCGCAGGATTGAGCGGCCCAACACGGCAGCAGGGCCTGCCAGAGGCGCCCTGATGGCCGAATATCGTCCTGAAACCACCATCCTTGGCCTGGGTGACGCCTTCTACGACGCGGTCGAGGCGGCGCGCTTCCCGCAGCATGTCGTGCGGTTCCGCAATGATCGCGCCGCTGCCAGCGTCGGGCTGGATGGCCTGAGCGATGAGGCCTGGATCGATCATTTCGGCCGCTTCACGCCTCTGCCCGGCAGCCTGCCGCAGCCGCTGGCGCTGCGCTATCACGGCCACCAGTTCCGCACCTACAACCCCGATCTTGGCGATGGCCGCGGCTTCCTGTTCGCGCAAGTGCGGGACGATCGCGGCCGCCTTATGGACCTCGGCACCAAGGGCAGTGGCACCACGCCCTACAGCCGCTTCGGCGATGGCCGGCTGACCCTGAAGGGCGCCGTCCGCGAGATCCTCGCCACCGAGATGCTGGAGGCGCTGGGAGTGACGACCTCCCGCACCTTCAGCGTCATCGAGACCGGCGAGGCGCTGACCCGCAACGACGAGCCCTCGCCCACCCGAGCTGCCGTGCTGGTGCGCCTCAACCACAGCCACATCCGCTATGGCAGCTTCCAGCGCCACGCCTTTCATCAGGACCGCGAGAGCCTTGCGAAGCTGGTCGATTACTGCCTGGCCCATCTCGCGCCTGAAGCCTCCGGCCCCACCCCGGTGGCCGCGCTGATCGACCATGCGGTGAAGGGCGCGGCGCGGCTGGCGGCCCAATACATGGCCGCTGGCTTCGTCCACGGCGTGCTCAACACCGACAATATCAACATCACCGGCGAGAGTTTCGATTACGGCCCGTGGCGGTTCGCGCCGGCCTGGGATGCCGGCTTCACCGCCGCCTATTTCGATCATGCCGGCCTCTATGCCTTCGGGCGGCAGGCGGAAGCGCTGCAATGGAACCTGTTCCAGCTGGGCGGCGCGCTGCGGCTTATCGCCGAGACCGACGAGCTGAAAGGCCCGCTGGAGGCCTTCCCGCAACGCTATCGCGCCGCCCTGTCAGACGCGATGCTGGGTCGGCTGGGCGTGAAGCGGCTGGGCAGTGCCGAGGACGAGGCGCTGGTCGCCGCCATCCAGACCGCGCTGGTGGCCACCCAGATGGACCCTGACCGCTTCTTTTTCGACTGGCGTGGCGGCGTGCGGCGCGGCGCGTCCGTGGCCGATCATCACTACAGCCACGACGCCTTCAGCGAATTCTTGCGCCTTGTCCCCGATTTCGCCACCAGCGCCCCCAGCCATGATTACTGGGCCGATGCCGACCCCTGCACGATGCTGATCGACGAGGTCGAGTCCCTGTGGGCGCCAATCGCCGAACGCGATGACTGGGCGCCGCTCCACGCCAAGATCGCCGCCATCCGCCGCATGGGCGAGGCGCACCGCGAACCCTAGCGCGGCAGCATCGCCCCCATCTGGCGGCCACCGAAGATGTGGACATGCAGGTGCGGCACTTCCTGGTGGGCATGGACCCCGGCATTGGCCAGCAGCCGATAGCCCGGTTCTTCCAGCCCCAAGAGCCGCGCCGTGGCCCCCACCGCCCGCACGAAGCCGGCAATCTCGGCCTCCGAGGCGTTGGCAGAAAAATCCGCCCAGCTGCGATACGGCCCGCGCGGGATCACCAGCACATGCACCGGCGCCTGCGGGTTGATGTCATGAAAGGCAATCGCCCAGTCATCCTCATATACACGCTTCGACGGAATCTCGCCGCGCAGGATGCGGGCAAAGATGTTGTTCGGATCATAGTCCCCCAGCGCCTCAACCGGCATTGCCTGTTCCCTTCCACAACAGTTGCAGCCGCTGTAAATCCTCGAGGCGGCCGAAACAATATTGTTGGAGCAGTGGACAAATGCCGGTTGCCCGTCCCCGCCGTTGCTCGCATGCTGCAGCCATGCAATGGACGGCGGCCTTGCTCAACCTGTTGCTGCTGGCAGCGCTGCCAGCGCGCGCTGTCAGCGTGCAGGAAGACTATAATGCCGCGCAGGCGCATCTTGATGCCAGGCGCCTCGCTGAAGCGCGGGCCGGGTTTTCGGCGCTGCTCGCCCGCCTTGGCCCGCAATCTGCCAGCCGCTCCGCCACCATCGTGCGGTCCCGCCTCGCTGAAACGCTGGTCGAGCTGGGGGAGGTGGAGGAGGCCCAGCCGCTGCTCGAAACCGCGCTCGCCAGCCTCCCGGCCGGCAACGCCGCCCTCAGAGGGGAACGCGGCGCCGCACTCACCCACCTCGCCCGCGCCACCGAGGAACAGGGCCAGATCCGCACCGCGCTCGGCTATTGGCAGCAGATCCTCGATGAAAAGCTGATGGCCCCCGCAAGCCTCGGCCTGCTCGACGCCCAGGCAGGTGTCGCCCGAACTGCCATCTGGTCCCGCCCCGAGGTGGCCGCGGCGATGATCGAAACCCTCATCACGCAGCCCGATGCCGCCTGGGGCGCCAGCAAGGCGGTGGCGAACCGTGGCCGACTGATGGCCCTGCGGCTGAAGGGCCAGCTGGCCATGGCCAGCGGCCGCCTGGCCGACGCGGCCACCGCACTGGCCGCCGCCGGCAAGCTGGCCGGCGGCACCGAAACCAGCATGGTCAATATCGACGATATCGAACTGCGCGGCGATCTTGTCACCCTGGCCTGGCTGCGCAAGGACTCGGCCGCGCTCAGCAAGCTCACCGCCCTGTCCGGCGCCAACATGCTCGATGACGGCAGCCGGGGCGGCGGCGGCAGCAGCAGCCTCCTCCCTCCCTGCACCCCCACCGGCACAGTGGCGCCCGATGCCATGGCCGTCATCGAATTTGGCGTGGGCGATGATGGCCGCGTGCTGAACGTGCGGCCCGTCTATGTCACGACCGGCAGCGGCCCGGCCGACAGCCATCCCGAAGAAGCATTTGTCGCCGCCGTCCACGAGTGGAGCTGGCCGGCCGAACAGGCCAAGGCCGTCAACTTGATGTGGCGAGCCGCCATCCGCGTGGAACTGCGCTGCCTGACCCGACAGCCCGATCTCGCCTCCGATTCGCTGTTCCGCGAAGCTAGGGATTGGTTCGACAAGCAGAAGCTGCCCCTGCCCGAGGTATCGGGCACTGACGCGCAGCGCCGGCAGGCGTTGCTGGCGAGCCTGGCCAGCATCGAAGCCGCTGAAGGCCCGCAGTCGCCGCGGCTGCTTGGAGTGCTCGGTGCGCTGATGGGCAACACCGCTGTCGGGCCACGCGAAGCCGCCAGGCTGGGCGAGCGTCTGGCCAGCCTCGCAGAAGCCCGGCAGGCCCCTATCCTGCTGGTCTGGTTGGGGCGCAACGCCGCCAGCGGCCGGCGCACGCTCGGGAGCGCCGAGCGACGCAAGCTCATTGATCTGGCCGAAACGCGCGGCGAGGGCCGACTGGCGGACTATCTGCGCCTGCAAAGCGTTGCCGACGACAGCGGCAAGCAGGCGGAAGCCCTGTTGCAGGCCATCATCGCCCGCCGGGCCGACGGCGACCCCCTGCGCACCCAAGCGCTGCTGCGCCTGTCCGATCTTGCCTTTGCGCGGGGTGACGAGGCCGCTGCCGCCAGCGCGCTGGCCAGCACCGGGCTCAGCCCCCAACAATGTTCGCTGGTGGATGTCCGCCCGCTGGGCAGCAGCAGCAATGTGTTCAGCAGCGCCGATTTCCCGGTCGAGAGCCTCAGCTGGGGTCTCTCCTCGCTGATGCAGGTGAGCTATGATATCCGCCCTAGTGGCGAGACCACGAATGTGCGAGTCATCCTCGCCCGGCCGCCCTTTGTGTTCAGTGATGCCGTTGTCAGACGCATCCAGAAGTGGCGCTTCAAACCGGTGATGCGCGGCACGGAAACCGTTGGCTGTGTGGGCCGCACCCAGGGCGTCCGCTTCAACGGTGCCAGCGGCTAGGATCGCGATCCGCACTAGCGGCGCCGCGCGCCGTGGATTGCTGTCAAGAAACTGCCTATCCAGCCGGTATCGTACTGGGCGGCGAAGGCCGGAATGGCCGGCCGCCGGTGCTTGACGCTTGCAGACGTGCCGACTAGGCAGGAGCAGCAAGGCTCGCGCCCGTCCTGGTGTGCGATGCTGGCCAAGCCAATTGCCAATCCTGCCGGCCGCCGCGGCGCCCGCGCCCCCAGAGAACCCGCACCCATGCATCTCCATGACCTGAAGAAGACCCCGCCGGCCGACCTGGTCGCCATGGCCGAGGAAATGGGGGTCGAGAACGCCTCCACCCTGCGCAAGCAGGACATCATCTTCGGCATCCTGAAGACCGCCGCCGAGGAAGGCACCGAGGTGATGGGCAGCGGCACCATCGAGGTGATGCCCGATGGCTTCGGATTTTTGCGGTCGGCGGAGAGCAATTATCTGGCCGGGCCGGACGACATCTATGTCGCCCCCAATTTCGTGCGCCGTTATGGCCTGCGCACCGGCGACACGGTGGAGGGCGAGATCCGCTCCCCCCAGAATGGTGAGCGCTATTTCGGCCTCAACAAGGTCACGGCGATCAACTTCGATGATCCCGAAGCGGTGCGCCACCGGGTCAACTTCGACAACCTCACCCCGCTCTATCCGGACGAGAAATTGAACCTCGACAGCGGCGATCCCACGCTGAAGGACAAGACCGGCCGGGTGATCGACATCGTCTCGCCGCTGGGCAAGGGCCAGCGCTGCCTGATCGTGGCGCCGCCGCGCGTCGGCAAGACGATCATGATGCAGAACATCGCCAAGGCGATCAGCACCAACCACCCCGAATGCTATCTGATGGTGCTGCTGATCGACGAGCGGCCCGAGGAAGTCACCGACATGCAGCGCACGGTGAAGGGCGAGGTGGTGTCCTCCACCTTCGACGAACCGGCGACGCGCCACGTGCAGGTGGCCGAGATGGTGATCGAGAAGGCCAAGCGCCTGGTGGAGCACAAGCGCGACGTGATCATCCTGCTCGACAACATCACCCGCCTGGGCCGCGCCTACAACACGGTCGTCCCCAGCAGCGGCAAGGTGCTGACCGGCGGTGTCGACGCCAACGCCCTGCAGCGCCCCAAGCGCTTCTTTGGCGCGGCGCGCAACATCGAGGAGGGCGGCAGCCTCACCATCATCTCCACCGCGCTGATCGACACCGGAAGCCGCATGGACGAGGTGATCTTCGAAGAGTTCAAGGGCACCGGCAACGCCGAAATCGTGCTCGACCGCAAGATCGCCGACAAGCGCGTCTTCCCGGCCATCGACATCGGCAAGAGCGGCACCCGCAAGGAAGAGCTGCTGGTGGACAAGGAAACCCTGTCCAAGATGTGGGTGCTGCGCCGCATCCTGATGCAGATGGGTTCGACCGACGCGATCGAGTTCCTGCTCGACAAGATGAAGGATTCGGCAACGAACGCGGACTTCTTCGCGGGGATGAACAAGTAGTGAGGCGGCTGGAAATAGCGGAGCTATTTCCAGACTCGCCGAACGGTCGGCCAGCGAACGAAAAGGGCGGCTCTCAAGCCGCCCCTTTTGATTCGTCTGACGGCGCGGCTCCGCCACGCCCCCTTCCTTCCTGACACTTCACCGCAGAAGCGGACTCGGCGGCTCCGCCGCCGGCCGCGGGACCCGGCTCAGTCTTTCTCGCGAGCGCGCCCGAACGCCCGTTTGAACAGTTCGGCAAGTCCAGCCATCAATACGGCCACGGACAGCCCCGCTCCGCGCCAGCCCCAAGAGCCATTCGGCGCCCAATCCGTGACTTGATCAACGCCAAAGCCGACCAGGATCAAGAACATGGCCGATATGCAGACCAGATAGATCTTGAACCATCGCTGAGACCGATACTCACCGTAAACCAGCGCCACAAACATCAAACCGGCGACGAAGAAGGCGGCCATGTAGCCAAGCATCGGCTGGCCATGTTGCGTGAAAAGCTCATTAACTACTGTCAGGGCTGCCCCGACACCAAGGATGCCCGTCGCCCGGCCCTTGAACGAGTCGAGGTCAAGCTTCACCCCGCCACGGCCTTCCGAACCTCCGCCGACCCCCAATCCAGCGTCCCCGAAACCCGCCACACCTCGCGGCCTTCCTCATCATAGAGGATGGTCACCGGAAGCCCCCTCGCTTTCACCGCCTCGGCATAGCTGCCCGGCTGGTCCAGCCCGCTCTCGATATTCTTGAACTTGTCCGTGCCCCAGAACTTGTCGACCGCCTGCCAACCTTCCATGTCCTGCGATATGGGCAGCACCATCACCGGCACCTCGCCAGCGAGCTTGTCGAGCGCCGGCATCTCCGCGATGCACGGCGCGCACCAGGTCGCCCACAGGTTGACCAGCATCTTCATGCCCTTGTGATCGGACAGCTTCTGCTTGGTGCCGCCCTTCATTTCCCAGGTCACGGCGGCGGGGCCGGGTTCGCCGGCGTGGCTGCGGTCGATCGTGTTGATCGGGATGGCGGCAGGCTTGGCCGGGGCGGCGGCAGCGGGGGCTTCCGGCGCGGTGGGCGCGGCCTGGTTGCAACCGGCGAGCGCCAGCGCGGTGAGCATCAAGACGGGTGTGCGCATGTGGGGCCAAGTCCTTCGCTGGATGCCGCCGCGATTATACGCGCCAGTGGCCGCTGCCAAGCCGCTGTGGCACTGAGGCCAGCAGAAGGGGACAGGACATGACGATCTCGCGGCGCGATGCAATGAAGCTGGCAGCCCTGGGCGGCGCGGTTGCCGCCGGTTGCGGGGGGCGAGCCAATGCCCTATCGGCGGGCGCCATGAGCGATGATCTGGCACCTCCGGCAGGCCAAGGCGCGGCGAACAGCCTGTGGGGCGGCCGCTTTGGCGCCGGCCCGTCGGCGATCATGCAGGAAATCAACGCCTCCATCGGCGTCGACAAGCGGCTGTGGCGGCAGGACATCGCCGGCAGCCGCGCGCATGTCGCCATGCTGGCGAAGCAGGGCATCGTCTCGGCCGCCGACGCCGCCGCCATCGACAAGGGCCTCCAGCAGATCGCGGCCGAATATGAGGCCGGCAAGCTGGTCGAGAACTTGGCGCTCGAGGATATCCACCTCCACGTCGAGACGCGGCTGCGGGAGATCATCGGGCCGGCCGCCGGCCGCCTCCACACCGCGCGCAGCCGCAACGACCAGGTGGCCGTGGACTTCCGGCTGTGGGTGAAGGCCGCCTGTGCCGAAGCCGATGCGGCGCTGAAGGGCCTGATCACCGCGCTGCTGGCCCGCGCCGAGGAACATGCCGACACCATTTTGCCCGGCTTCACCCATCTGCAGGTGGCGCAACCGGTGACGCTGGGCCACCACCTGATGGCCTATGTCGAGATGCTGGGGCGCGACCGCAGCCGCTTTGCCGATGCTGCCGCGCGCATGGACGAATGCCCGCTTGGCGCCGCGGCGCTGGCCGGCACCAGCTTCCCCATCGACCGGCAGATGACCGCGAAGGCGCTGGGCTTTGCCGGCGGCCCGACGCGCAATAGCCTGGACAGCGTGTCGGACCGGGATTTCGCGCTGGAGTATCTGGCCGCCACCCACCTCACTGGCCTGCACCTGTCGCGGCTGGCCGAAGAGATCATCATCTGGGCCAGCCAGCCCTATGGCTTCATCACGCTGCCCGATGCCTGGTCTACCGGCAGCAGCATCATGCCCCAGAAGCGCAACCCCGATGCCGCCGAACTGGTGCGCGCCAAGGCCGGCCAGTTCCTGAGCCAATTCACCCGGCTGTCCGTGGTGATGAAGGGGCTGCCGCTGGCCTATTCGAAGGACATGCAGGACGACAAGCAGACGGTGTTTGCCGCCCATGATGATCTGGGCCTGTGCCTCGCCAGCATGACCGGCATGGTGCAGACGATCACCTTCAACAAGGCGAAGATGCGGGCCGCCGCCAACAGCGGCTTTTCCACCGCCACCGATCTGGCCGACTGGCTGGTGCGCGTCGCCAATGTGCCGTTCCGGGAGGCCCACGAGATCACCGGCAAGTGCGTGAAGGCCGCCGAAGCCAAGGGCACAGATCTGAACGGCCTGACCGATGCCGAACTCAAGGCCATCGATGCCCGCATCACCCCGGCGGTGCGCGACGTGCTGAGCGTGGAAGCCAGTGTCGCCAGCCGAACCAGCTTTGGCGGCACTGCGCCCACGAACGTTCGCGCCGCCATCGCTGCGGCCCGGCAGCGGCTGTGAGGGCGACGTTGCCACTGCTGCTGCTGCCAATGGCGCTGTTGGCCGCCTGCGGCAAGCAGGGCGCGCTGGAGCCGAAGGCCGGGCGCGCCGGGC
>NZ_WMHO01000009.1 GCF_010994245.1 Sandarakinorhabdus rubra | reverse complement strand
AAGGTCAGCGCCGGGCTGGCCCATGTCGAGGCCGCCGCCGCCCTGGCGCCAACGGCCGAAATTCAGGCCCAGCGTGCCCGGCTGCTGCTGCTGCTGCGCCGCGATGCCGATGCGGCGGCCGCCGCGCTGGCCGCCGAGGCGCTGGGCCCGGCCGACGCGCTGACCTTCGACACGATCGGCAATGTCCATGCCCGGCTGGGCGATCACGAGGCGGCCGCGCGCAGTTTTTCGGAAGCGGTGGCCCGCGATGCCGGCAACCCGGCCTATCGGCTGAACCTTGCCATGTCGCTGGGCTTTGTCGGCCGCGTCGCCGAGGCCGCACAGCATCACGAGACCCTGCTGAAACAGGCGCCAACCGATGGCCGGGTGCACCTGGCGCTGGCTGGCCTCGCCATCGCCAGCCGCGAGAAGAACCATATCGACCGGATGGAGGCGGTGCTGCGGCAGCGCCCGGGCCCGGATGATGAACTGCGCATCCGCTACGCGCTGGCCAAGGAATATGAGGATATCGGCGAGGCGGACCGCGCCCGCGCCCATCTTGATGCCGCCAACGCCGCACACCGGGCGCGCATCGGCTATGATTTCGCCCGCGATGCGGCGATCTTCGACGCCATCGAAGAGAGCTTCCGCCGGCCCGATCATTTCACCGGCCCCAGCCGGCAAGAGGGGGCGCCGATCTTCGTCGTCGGCATGCCGCGCACCGGCACCACGCTGGTGGACCGCATCCTGTCCTCCCACCCGCACGTGCACAGCGCCGGCGAGCTCCAGGCGATGCCGGTGGCGGTCAAGCTGCTGGCCGGCACCCGCTCGCGCTTCGTGACCGATCCCGAGACCATCGTTGCCTCGGGCGGGTTGTCGCCGGATGACGTGGGCGCTGCCTACATGGCGCGGGCCAGCCAGCACCGCCGCCGCCCCGATGGCCGCTTCATCGACAAGTTGCCGGCCAATTTCCTCTACATCGGCCACATTGCGCGGGCGCTGCCGCACGCCAGCATCGTCTGCCTGCGTCGCCACCCGATGGACACGATCTGGAGCAACTACAAGAATCTGTTCGCCACCACCTCACCCTACTATGCCTACAGCCACGACCTGATGGACATCGCGCGCTACTATGTGCGCTTCGACCGGCTGATGCGGCTGTGGGAGGAGTTGTTACCCGGCCGGGTCCTCCAGCTGTCCTACGAGGCGTTGGTCGACGATCAGTCGGGCATGAGCCGGCAGCTCTTCGACCATTGTGGCCTGTCGTGGACCGATGATGCGCTCGCCTTCCACACCAACAAGGCCGCGGTGGCGACCCCCAGCGCGGCCCAGGTGCGCCGGCCGATCTATCGCGATGCGGTGGCGCGCTGGCGTCAGCACGAAGAGGCAATGGCGCCGGTGGCGGCTTTTCTGGAGCAGGCCGGCATCGTCATCTGAACGATGCGCTGCCTGTGACACAATTGCTACGTCAAACGCCCATTGGCCGGCTGCGGCCGAATCATGCTCTCTCGCCGCACCGCACAAACGAGGGGGCGACCGAAATTTCATGATCAACACGGGTCTTCGCAGCCGTATCCTGGCTGCCACGATGCTTGCCGGCCTGCCGGTGTCCATGGCCAGCGCCGCCGAACTGGCGGGCGCCGATGCTGCTGCCGCAGGTGCCGCTGCTGGCGCGGATGCCGATGAAACGCTGGTGGTGACCGCCACCCGCCGCTCCACCAAGCTGACCGACGTGCCGATCAACATCTCGGCGGTGGGCGCCGAACAGCTCGCCCAGCAGCGCCTGAACGACGTGCGCGACCTGGGCGCCTTCACGCCCGGCGTCACCATCACCGACACCGGCCCGCGCGGCGCCGGCACCATCGTGATGCGCGGCCTGTCGGCAGACGACACCAGCACCTTTGCCGACAACGCCAACACGGCCATCGGCACCTATCTCGGCGAAGTCCCGCTCTATCTCGACTTCAAGCTGATCGACATGCAGCGCGTTGAAGTGCTGCTCGGGCCGCAGGGCACGCTCTATGGTCTCGGCACGCTGGCCGGCGCGATCCGCTACATCCCCAATCGTCCGGATGCCAGCGGCTTCTCCGGCTATGTCCACGGCCGCGCCTTCGACATCGCGAAGGGCAAGGACGTCGGCTATGTCGTCGATGCCGCGATCAACGTGCCGATCGTCAAGGACATGCTCGCTTTCCGCAGCTCGACCGGCTATTTCTTCGATCCCGGCTTCATCGACTATCCCTTCGCGGTCAAGACGATCGGCGTTTCGCTGCCGCAGCCGGGCCCGGCCAGCAATCCGCTGGGCACGCAAGCGCAGCAGGATGCCAACTTCAACCGGCTGGAAGACGTCAACTATGGCAAGACGTTCACCACCCGCAACCAGCTGGGCCTGACGCTCGATGGCTTCAACGCCTACCTGAGCTATGTCTACCAGGAAACCCGCACCGCCGGCCGCCAGGCCAATGGCGGCGGCGTGCTGGGTGAGGACCGCTACGAAGGTCCGTGGCGCGTGGCGGAACCGGCCACCCGCCGCTCGCACCTCGTCAGCCTCGAAGTCGAGGCGCAGCTGGGTGACATCGCGCAGCTGGTCTCGGCGACGGCCGGTACCTTCACAAAGAACCTGAGCTCGGTCGACGTCACCGACCTTCTGCTCGACCTTGACTATGGCTACGAGAATTTCCCGGCCTTCACCGGCTTCACCCGGCAACGGGCGGTGGGCAAGCAGTTCAACCAGGAACTGCGCCTCGTCTCCACCCATGGCGGTCCGTTCAGCTGGGTGCTCGGCGCCTTCTACAACGAGTTCCGCACCTCGAACTCATACCGGGAGTTCATTCCGGGCTTCGCGGCCTCGCCGACGGGCATCGCCTTCGAGGTCATCCCCAATGCGGATGACAATGAATATGCCTCGTTCGGGCGCAGCCTCACCAAGGAAAAGGCAGTGTTCGGCGAACTGACCTGGAAGGTGACGCCTGAATGGCAGGTCACCGGCGGCATTCGCTATTACGACTACAACCTGTCCCGCTTTGGCGGCTCCACCTTGCCGTACCTGGATGGCCCGATCCAGGACGATCTGGACATTCCCTCGAGCTCGGGCGCCGCCAAGGCCAACGGTGTCGTGTGGAAGGCCAACACCTCCTACAAGATCGCGCCGGATGCGCTGATCTATGTCACCTACAGCACCGGCTATCGCATCGGTGGTGCCAACACCGGGGCGGCGCCCTGCGTGCTGCCGCTGAACCCGAACCAGCAGAACATCTGCGCCTTGCCCGACGAACTGTTCTTCGGTCCCGACAAGACCAAGAATCTTGAACTCGGCATCCGCGCCGGCCTGTTCGACAATCGCCTGAACCTCAACCTGTCGGTGTTCCAGGTCAACTGGGATGGCATCCAGCTTGCTGGCACCACGCTGAATGGCGGCATCGGGATCACCACCAACGGCGGCACGGCGCGCAACCGTGGTTTCGACTTCTCGTTCAACGCCCAGGTGACCGACCAGTTCTCGCTGCGCGGCAACTATTCGTACCTCGACGCCAAGCTGACCTCGGACGTGCCGGACCTGCTGCAGATCCGCAACAGCAAGATCGGCAGCTTCCGGCCGAAGTTCAGCGAGGAAGACGTGTTCGCCGGTGACCGGCTGCCCGGTTCGGCCCAGCACACGGGCTCGCTGGCCGCCACCTACACCATCCCGACTGGCGACAACGAGACCATCCTGAACTGGACCGCGACCTACACGGGCGACATCCTCACCCGTGTCGGTGGCCGCGGCTTTGGCGAGAAGCTGCCGGGCTATCTCACCAACCGCGCCTCGATCACCTATCGCACCGACAAGTACGAGCTGTCGCTGTTCGCCAACAACATCTTCAACAAGTACGCCGTCACCGGCGTCAGCAACGATCTCAGCCGCTTTGGTTTCGTCAATAGCGGTGTGATCTCGCGTTACTATGCGCGCAGCGTGCTGACCCCGCGGGTGATCGGCATCGAAGGGCGCTACAACTTCTGATCTGGCGCCAGGCCGGGCCGCAGCCCTGTTGTCGCATGGCACGGGCTGCGGAACTCGGCTATTGAAGATCGTGAAAGGGTGGGGACTCAGATGAGCGGTGTTCTGGTCGGCAAACGGATCATCGGGGCTGAAGCCCCGGTCACCGTAGGCTGGGAGAATGTGCCGAGGGTCGAAGGCGGGCCGGTGAAGCAGTTCGTCTTCACCTGGTTCCAGCCCTTCATGCTCTTCTCGTTGATCGCCTTCTGGTATTATGCCCCCAATGACTGGGTGAAGCCCTCGGTGGGGATCTGGATCGGCATTGCCTTCCGGGCACTGCTGTTCGGACTTGAGTGGTTCTTCCCCCGCCACCAGAGCTGGCACATCACCTGGAAGGAACTGGCCACCGATCTCTTCTATGTCGGGCTGGGCTATACGATCCTCGAAACGGTCGACAGCTTCGTTGGCAGCGATGTCATGGTCGAAGCCATCCGCAGCAGCTTTGATTGGGACAAGCTGGCCTGGTTCACTGGCCTGCCACTTCTGCTGCAGGCCTTCCTGATCACCTTCATCTTCGATTTCGGCCAGTACTGGATGCATCGCGGGATGCACAACTGGTACCCGCTTTGGCTGCCCCATTCGGTGCACCACTACATCACCCAGTTCAACATCAACAAGGGCGCGGTCGGCAACCCGGTCGAGCTGTTCCTGATCGGGCTGGGCATCGGCGGCTTCTTCGATTTCCTGCCGCGCGCCTTCCTGCTGGCCGGTGCGCTGCGGCTGGGCATCGGCGTCTACATGCACCTCAATGTCCGCTTCAACACGCCGGGCTGGTGGCGCTTCCTGTTCAACACCACGGAGCATCACAGCGTCCATCACAGCCAGGATTTCGAAGCGACGCGCAGCAACTTCTCCGGCCTCTACATCTTCATCGATCGCATCTTCGGCACCTGCGTCGACGGCGAGGCCGAGGTGCTGGGCCAGGATGGCGGGCGCCGCATGTCGATCCGCGAACAGATGCTGCACCCGTTCACCGAAGGTTGGAAAACCGCGCGGGCGCGCCTGGGCCGGAACGCCCCGGTGGCTGCAGAGTGAGCAGCGCCCCGCCGCAGGCCGCGGTCAGCGACGTTGTGGCGCCGGCGGCCAGCCCGACCCCGTCGTTCATCCGCAGTGTCGACTGGATCTGGCGCGTGCGCGGGCAACTCGCCTTGCCGGCCGGGCAATCGCCGGACACGGCCATCGAGCGTCTGGCGCCGCTGTTCGACGAGCCTGGCACCAGCATCCAGACATCGGCCAGCACGCTGGCGTTCATCAAGAAGGACCCGCCGGCGCAGGACAAGCTGGCCGTGTTCGATGCCGGCGTGCTGAGCGTTGACGATGGTGGCGGCAGCCCGGTGCTGCGCTATGACATGAGCAGCCGCTTCCTGCTGGCCTGTTTCCTGGCGCCCTTCATGTTCTTCGCCTTTGGGCAGATCGGGCTGGCCGCGGCCAATTACCAGAAGGCCAAGGCGGAGGCCGAGGAGAAGACGGCGAAGAAGCCCGAAAAGAAGAAGCCGGAGATGAAGGACCCGGTGCTGCACCCGGTCGATGCCTTCCTCGGCGCGCCGGCACCCAAGACCGCCAAGGAGATGAAGGCGGAGCGCGAGAAGAAGAAGAAGGAGCCGCCCTCGGCCAAGCCGGCGTACGTGTTCACCGGCATCTTCGCTTTCCTTTATGTGCTTGGACGCATTCTCGAGGAAATGCTGGCGCGGCGCCAGTTCAGCCGGCGGCTCACTGCCAGCGACGCATAGGCTGTTAGACTGCGCGCCGCACGGTCAGCACACCGCCGGCCAGTTTCCGCACGTCCACCCCCGTCACCCGCTGCAGCTTGCGGCCGTTGGCGCTCATGAAGGTCACCTCCACGTCGACTCTCGCCACGCCTGGCGTCGCCACGTGCACGGGCAGCGCGTGCTGCGTGCCATAGCCGCCACCGGCCGGCACCTGGCCCATGCCGATCAACCGGCCGCGCCTCAACACCCGCACCTCGGCGCCAGCCTGGGTGACATGGCCGCTGGCATCGAGCACCAATATCTTCACGGACTGCCGCGCCCTTGCCGCCGGCAGATCGTTGCGGAACAGGAAATGCCCGCCGGTGGTGTTGTAGCCCTTGGTGATCGACAGATCGAGATCGCCGTCGCCATCGATATCGACGAAGGCCGTGCCATGATCGCCGCGATCGAGCGGTCCACTGGCCGGCAGCACGTTCGCGAAGCGATTGCCCAGCCCCTGGAAGAGCCGGTTGTCCGGCACCTGGTTCGGCGGATCGCCACGGTAGGACATCAGGGAGATGTCGACATTGCCATCATGATCATAGTCGCCAACGGCGGCACCCACGGCATGGTTGTCCTCGTCCACGCCCCAGCTGGCCGCGGCCGCCACGAAGCGCCCGCCCGGCGCTGCCAGCCAAAGGGCGTTGCGGCCATAGTTGGGCACGAAGATGTCCAGCAGGCCGTCGTTGTTCACGTCGGCCACGGCGCAGCCGACGCCGCCCTCGGTCGGCTTGCGGCCGGGGGAATGGATGCCAAGCGCCGGGGCGACATTGACGAACTGGCCACCGCCGTCGTTGCGCCACAACTGGTCCTGCTTGCCGATCTGGTTGGCGAGGAACAGGTCAAGATCGCCATCCCGGTCAAAGTCCAGCCAGCAGGCGCCCACGGTCGACTGGGCCGAGCTGATCGGGTCCTGCGCGGCGACCTGTTCGAAGCGGCTGCCGCTGTTGCGGAACAGGCGGTTGCGGCCAAAGCGATCGGTGGCAAACAGGTCAGGCCGGCCATCATTGTCCCAGTCCACCAGGCTGTTCTGGCGGGAGGAGCGGCCCGGCAATGCCAAGCCCCAGTCTGCCGTTCGGTCAACAAAGCCCGTGCCGGTGCCCATGAACAGCCGGCTCGGCTTGTCCGCCGCCGCCGAGCCGGCATAGAGGTCAAGCCGGCCGTCGCCATCGACATCGGCCCAGCTCAGCCCGCGATATTCGCCGCCATCACTGGCCGGCAGGCCCAGCGCCGCCCCGGCATTGACCAGCCGGCCGCCCTCGTTGCGGTAGAGCCTGACTCCGATGCCCTTGATGGACACCGCCAGATCGGAATCGCCATCGCCATCATAATCGCCCCACGCGTTGGACAGCGAGCCGGGCACGGCAAACTCCGCCTCCTGCAGGCTGGTGAAGGCCAAGGGCTGCTGCTGTGGGGCCGGCGTCGCGCCAACCAGGAGGGCGGCCAAAAACGGGAGGGCGGTGGCGCGCGCCATCAGAAGCTCACCTTTTCTTCCAGATTGGCCTCCACCTCGGCACGGCTGCGCCACAGGGTGCGGAACTGCTTGGCCTGCACCAGCGGCAGCTGGTCGTCGCGGTGCTTCGAGCCCGGCTGGCTGGCGTTGCCATAGCTCATCACGCCCACCGCCTTCATCGGCGTGCCGAACTCCACCATGCTCACCCAGGTCTCGCCGTGTACCGGCTGGCGCTGGCCGTCCTTCAGCGGGCTCCACGTCATCACCCGGAAGATGCCGAGATTGCCCAGCCCACCATGGCCCGGCAGGTTGGCATCGGCCACCTTCAGTCGCGACACCTCGCCGAACGGCCGGTCAACCGCGCCATAAAGCTTCGCCGTCTGCGCCACCGCCTGCTTCAGCATGGCGACGGCCCGCGCCGGATCCTTCAGGCCGCGCGGGGTGTCGATGGCATCCTCCAGAGACCAGGGCGTCGCATAATTTTCGGTGCCGGCCAGTCCGTTGCCGGCAAACAGCTTGGCCCAGGTCTCGAACAACAGCGCCGCCCGGCTGTCCGCCTCATACCGGCCGTCCCAGCCGGCGAGCAGGCGCCTTGCCGTCTGCAGATCGGGATCGGGATTGTTGCCAATGGCATCGATCAGGGGCGGAATGATGCGCAGCGCCATCAGCGCACTGGTCGTCACCTTGCGATTGATGAAATCGCTCCAGCTCAGCTTGTCGTCACCGGCCAGCAGCTTCACCGACATCTGGGCGCGCAGGCTCATGCCCGACTGGTCGACGACGTAAGCGGGATATTTCGCCGGGTCGAGCGTCCGGGGCCAGGTGGACACCCAAGGGCCGTCATTGGCGTTCTGCACGAAGCCGCCCGGTGGATCGAACACCTTGGGCAGATCCTCGTAAGGGTGCACCTCGGTCCACAGCGTTTCCGAGGTGTCGCCGGGCACAGGGCCGCTCCAGCGCCGGTAATCGCCGCCGCTCCTGTGCTTGGGCAGGATGCCGTTGTCCAGGTAAAGGACATGTCCCTCGCGATCGGCATAGATGATGTTGAAGGTGGGCACCTGCAGCGTTTTCAGGGCCGCCTCGAACTGCTGCCAGTTCTGGGCCTTGCCCATGTCGAGATACTGCTGCAGCACGCCGGGCCGATCGAGCCCGGCCACCTTGAGTGCGATGCTGCCCTTGCCATTCGGCAGATCAAACACCGGGCCATGCACGCTGCTGCGCTGCGTGAAGCGGATCGTCTTCAGGCTGCCATCGCTCTGCCTCACCTTGTATTGCTTCTGGACGCTGCGGAACGGCCGCACCTTGCCGTCAAAGCGATAGCCCTTGCCGTCGAGGCTGAGCTGGTAGCTGGTGAAGCCCTGGATGGTGTTCACCGTGTTGGTGAAGCCCAGATTGTCGTTGAAGGCAAAGCGCACCACCGGCAGCCCGACCTGCGTGCCGCCATAGACGCTGTAGCCCGGCGCGGTGATCTGCGCCTCGTAATAGGTGAGCATCGACGGCGCCCACGGCAGGTGCGGATTGGCCAGCAGCAGGGTCTTGCCAGCCACCGTGCGCCTGGGCATCACCGCCCAGGCGTTGGAGCCGTCACTGCCTTCGGGCGGCAGCACCGGCCCGCCGGCGACTTGTGCCGGCAACTGGAAGTCGCCCTCGCCGGCGCCGGTGGCACTGGCCATCACGCGGCTTTCGGACGCGATATAGTTATAGTTCATCAGCCGGTGGGCATGGCCAATGATGTCCACGCCCGACAGCGGCAGCACACGGGCCATTTCAGGCGCGATGGCATCGGGGTGGGCGGCGGCATAGGCATTCACCCCGGCCGCGAACGCATCCAGATTCTGCCGCATCTGCGGAGTTTGCGCCTTGTACCAGGCCCTGGCGCGGTCTGGCACGTCGTTGGCGATCAGCCAGCGATCCAGAGCCTCGCCTTCCGGGCCCCAATATTCCGCCCCACGCGCCCGGCTTTCGCCATACATCTTCAACAGGACGTTGCCGTGGCTGTGAGCCTGCGCCCAACCGAAGCCATAGAAGGCGCCGGCTTCCGTCTTGGCATAGATGTGCGGCACGCCATAACGGTCCCACAGGATCTCGCCGTCACCGAAGGCCTGCGCCTGGGCGGCACCGGCCGGCGCCATTGCCAGCAGTGCCAGTGCGACGGTGCATTCCCAAACGCGCATGTGATCTGCTCCCCCTGAAGTGGCCAGTATCAACTGCAACCAGGCCCGCCGGCAAGCGCCGCCGCGGGTGAAAAGCCGTCAGCGCCTGTCGGGCTTGAAGTCCCAATCCAGCGCCTGGATCTGCGGGGTGGGCGTGGGTGCCAGCAGGGCGTGGGCGATCAGCGTCCCGCCCTTGCAGTGCCAAAGATACTCGCCCTCCAGCGCGCCCAACGCCCGCACACCGGGCGGGTTGGGGCAGGGGCCGGACTTCGCCTTGATGGCAGCAATGTCGGCCGTTCGGTGGGCGGCATCACGGTCCATCAGGAAATTGACGGCCAGATTGGCCGAGGCGCTGTTCACGTCGCCGCTGGTGAAGATGCGGTGCATCGGATCGACCAGCCTCGCCAGTGCCGGGGAGAGCGGCACGATGTCGGCCTTCATCAGCCCGGCCTCCTTGATGGCGGTCAGCGCCGCCCAGGCGACGCCCGTGGTGTTGGCATAGGTGTGGTTGGCAAACACGAACACGCCCCAGCCGCTGTCGGGCGCGAACACCATGTGGCTGCCATAGCCGGGATAGCCGCCGCCGTGGAAGGCGACGCGGCCCAACTGGCAATCATCGCCGACACGCAAGCCCCCGCCATAGACAACCGCCACCATGCAGGTGGGCACATTGGCATTGCCGGGCCGGTTGATGCGGCGCGGGGAGCCTTCGCCGCGCGCCAGGCTGCGCACCGTGGCGCGCGACTTCGGTTCTGCCGTACCCGGCGCGGCCGCCGGCCAGGCCGACAGCAGATGATCGATCCAGCGCGCATAATCGGGCACGGTGGTGATCACGCCGCCCATTGCCCCGAAGGTGCCGGGGCCCATGTCGGGTTCACGCTTCCACTGCTGGTCCTCCCAGCGCCAGCCAGTGGCAAGCTGGCCCTGCGGCACGTCGGCAAGGTTGAACGTGGTGGCGCCCATGCCCAGCGGTTGAAAGCGCCGGCGGGCGATCTCGGCCTCGAACGGCTGGCCCGTCACGTTGCGGATGATACGACCCAGGATGGCATAGCCCAGGTTGGAATATTCGTGGGTAAGGCCGGGCGCGCGGGTGAAGGGCACGCCGGCCTTCAGGAAGGCTGTGAACTCGGCCTCGGGCAGCGGCGTCTGCCGGTCCCCCCAGGGGTCATCGGTGACGAAGCCGGCCATGTGGTGAACGAGATCGGTGATGGTCAGCGCATCGCCCCAGCCGGCCATCTCGGGCACATATTTCACGACCGGATCATCCAGCCGGATATTTCCCTCGGCCGCCAGCTCATGGATGGTCAGCGCGGTGAAGGCCTTGGTCATGCTGGCAATGCGAAAGCGCGTGTCGGCCGCCACCTTGCGGTCGCTGGCCACGTCGGCGATGCCGCTGTGGCCGGCGTGCACCAGCCCCTCACCACGCTTCACGATGCCCCAGGCAATGCCGGGCCAGTTGTTGATGCTGGCCTGGTCTTGCATCATCTCGTCGATGCGGGTGGCCAGTTCCGGTGGCAGTGGCTCGGCCGTGGCTGGCGCGGCGAGCAGGGCGGCCATCAGGAGGATGCGGCGAACAGACGTCATGGCAGGTCCTTTCAGCGCGCATATCAGGCGCTTCCGCAGCGGCTGGCAAGACGCGATTGGCGGGGCCTGATGTGCGGCTTGCCAAGCCGGCTCAACCCATGCAAGGGCGCAGCGTTCCGGCTTGGCCGGGCTGACACGACAAGAGGGGCAGCACAAGGTGCGTTCAGCAGGGTTCGGCCGGATTGCCGGCATGATGATGGCAGCGGTGATGGCGGTTGCGGCGCACGCCGGCCCCATCGAGCAGACCAAGGGCGATTTCGTCGACAAGTTCCGCCAGCTGGAGGGCGAGGACTGGCCGACGCCTACCGATTATCGCAACGCCGCCGGCGCGCCGGGCCATCGCTATTGGCAGCAGAAGGTGGATTACCGCATCACCGCCCGGCTCGATGAAGCCGCGCGCAGCATCAGCGGCAACCAGACGCTGACCTATCACAACAACAGCCCCGACAGCCTGAAATATCTGTGGCTGCTGCTCGACCAGAACAACCAGAAGCGCAACAGCATCGGCGAGCTGGGCGAGACGGTGAGCGCTGGCGGCGAGATCGGCATGACGCAGGTTCGCCGCGCCATGCGCATGAAGGAGTGGGAGGGCGGCTTTTCCGGCCTCACCGTCACCGACGGCGCCGGCCGGCCGCTGAAGTTCACCGTGGTCGACAGCCTGCTGCGCATCGACCTTGCCGCGCCGCTGGCCAGCGGCGCCAGCACGGTGGTGAAGATCGCCTTCAGCTTCCCGCTGATCGAGACGCGGGTGATCGGCGGCCGCTCTGGCTATGAATGTTTCACGAAGCCGGACCAGGATGGCAACTGCCTGTTCCTTGCCGCCCAGTGGTTCCCGCGCGCTGCCGTCTATTCCGATTACGAGGGCTGGCACAACAAGGCCTTCATCGGCGACGGCGAGTTCACGCTGGAATTCGGCGACTATGACGTGTCGATCAGCGTGCCGGCCGATCATGTCGTGTCGGCCACCGGCGAGCTGGCCAACCCCGAGATCCTGTCGGCCGCACAGCGCGCCCGCCTGGCGCAGGCCCGCACCGCCAAGGAGCCTGTCTACATCGTTACGCCGGCCGAGGCGGAAGCGGCCGAGAAGGGGAAGGCCAGCGGCACCCGCACCTGGCGCTTCACGGCGAAGAATGTCCGCGATTTTGCCTGGGCCTCCAGCCGCAAGTTCATCTGGGATGCGATGGGCGTACGGCAGGACGATCCGGCGGTGCCGCTGGTGATGGCGATGAGCTTCTACCCCAAGGAAGCGCGGCCGCTGTGGGATGCCTATTCCACCAAGTCGATCGCCCACACCATCGACGTCTATGGCAAGTTTGCCTTCACCTATCCCTATCCCACCGCCCAGAGCATCAACGGCCCGGTGGGCGGGATGGAATATCCGATGATGACCTTCAACGGCCCGCGCCCGGTGAAGGACAAGAAGACCGGCCAGCTCACCTATACCGAGCGCGCCAAATATGGCCTGATCGGTGTTGTCATCCACGAAGTCGGCCACAGCTGGTTCCCGATGATCGTCAACAGCGACGAGCGCCAGTGGACCTGGATGGACGAGGGGCTGAACACCTTCCTGCAGTTCGAGGCCGAGCGGCAGTGGGACAAGAATTTCCCGGCGCGCCGCGGCGAGCCCAAGGACATCGTCGAATATATGGTCAGCCAGGACCAGGTGCCGCTGATGACCCACAGCGACAGCCTGCTGCAGTTTGGCAACAATGGCTATGCCAAGCCGGCGACCGCGATGGTGATCCTGCGCGAGACCATCCTGGGACGCGAGCTGTTCGATTTCGCCTTCAAGGAATATGCCCGGCGCTGGCGCTTCAAGCGGCCGACGCCCTATGACTTCTTCCGCACCATGGAAGAGGCCTCGGGCGTTGATCTCGACTGGTTCTGGCGTGGCTGGTTCTATTCGACCGACCATGTCGACATCAGCCTCGACAAGGTGATCGAAGCCCGTGTCGACACCCGCAACCCGGAGATCGAGAAGGCCTGGAGCAAGGAACGCTCCAAGGCCGAGCCGGGCTCGCTGACCGTGGCGCGCAACCGCGAGCCGACCGTGGTGGAGCGCGATCCCGCCACCCGCGACTTCTATGATGAAACCGACCGCTTCACGGTGACCGCCGAGGACCGCCGCGAATACAAGAAGCTGCAGGAGAAGCTGGAGCCCGAAGAGGCTGCCGCCCTGGCATTCAAGGACCATTTCTATCATTTCAGCTTCAGGAATGTCGGCGGCCTCGTCATGCCGATCATCCTCAAGCTGGATTTCGCCGACGGCTCGACCGAAACGGTGCGCATCCCGGCCGAGGTGTGGCGGCGCAACAGCAAGGCGATCACCTGGCAGTATGTGACGCCCAAGACGCTGACCGCTGCCGAAGTCGATCCGCTGTGGGAAACCGCCGATGCCGATCGCAACAACAACGCCTATCCGCGCCGCATCACGCCGGCCGTGCTGAAGGTGCGCGACGAGCGTGAGGGCGACAACCGCATGGCCGACAGCGACCTCGAAGTGACGCCGGACAGCCTGAAGACCCGGCCGATCAAGAAGGACGAGAAGAAGGACCAGAAGTGAGGCCGGTCGTGAACATAGCGGCTGGCCTGCTGGCGCTGCTGTTCGCGCTTCTGGCCGGCCCGGCGGCGGCGCATCGCGGCCATGCCACGCTGTCGGTGGTGGAGATCGACGCCGCCACCGGCGCCGTGGCGGTGACGCACCGCATGGCCGCCCATGATGTCGAGCCGACCCTGGTCAACCTCGCGCCGGACGCGCAGCCTAGCCTTGATGACCCGGCCGCGGTGGGAGCCCTCGTCGCCTATCTGGGCCGCGCCTTTGCGGTGCGCGGCGTGCCCTTGCAGTTCGTCGGGCAGACCCTGGCCGGGGACACAGTGATCATGCGCTATGCCGGCACGCTGGCGGGACGCCCGGACAGCCTGACCATCGCCGGCGCGCTGTTCGGTGCCACCTGGTCCGATCACACCACGCAGGTGAACGTGCGGCGTGGCGGCGAAACCCGCACATTGGTGTTTGCGGCCGGCGATCCGCCCAAGACCGTGCCCCTGCCGGGGCGTTGACGAAAAGGCAACACTGCCTGCCGATCTGACGCTTCTACGCCAAAAGACGTAACGCGCGCGCGCCGCCTGTCATGCAAGTGCCATGATCAGGCCATGCGAGATTTCGGATGGCGATGCCCTTGCGCGGCATCGCAACCGTGCCGTCAGCGGGCCTGCCCACGGCCCGGGTCCGCCTGCCTGGCCGTGTGGGGGGAAGACAGGCGGGATAGGGTTCAGGACGCTGCCGGTTGCGCCCGCTGACCGGCCAAATGGGGGTTAAGCCAATGACTGTGAACAGCAACCTTGTGCGTCGCCATCTGCTGCTGGGCGCTGCCCTGCCGGTGCTGGTGCTCGCCGCTGCACTGCCGGCCGCCGCCCAGGAGGCGCAGGTCGCCGCGGAGCCGGCCGCCGAGGAAGACACCAGCGTCATCACCGTCACCGGCTCACGCATCAGCCGCACCGGCTATGATTCGCCGATTCCCGTCTCGGTGATCGGCGAGGCCGAACTGAAGGCCGAACCCCAGGCCAACATCGGCGATTTCGTCAACACGCTGCCCTCCGTGCGCGGCTCGCTGACCTCGTCCACCAACTCGGGCTCGCTGTCCAACGGCCAGGCCGGTCTTGCCACCGTCAACCTGCGCTCGCTGGGTGCGGCGCGCACGCTGGTGCTGATCGATGGCCAGCGCTCGGTCGCCTCCACGCCGGTCGGCTTCGTCGACACGCAGACGGTGCCGCAGGGCCTGATCAAGGGCGTCGAGGTCGTCACCGGCGGCGCCAGCTCCGCTTATGGCTCGGACGCCGTGGCCGGGGTCGTCAACTTCTCGCTCAACCGCGACTTCAAGGGCCTGCGCGCCGAGTATGAATTCGGCATCACCGATTATGGCGATGTGCCCAACCACACGTTCCGCATCACCAGCGGCTTCGATTTCGGCGGTGGCCGCGGCAAGCTGCTCCTGGCTGGCGACTATTTCACCCAGAAGGGCGTCGACACCTATGATCGCCCTTGGCAGCAGTCCGGCTTCTTCCAGATCGACAACCCGGCCTTCGCCGCGGGCAACGGCCAGCCGGAACGCTTCGTAGGTTCGGGCATCGGCACCTATGAATTCACGCCCGGCGGTATCATCAACGCGGTCCTGCTGCCCGACGGCCCGGACGCCGGCACCGCGCTCGACCGGGTGACCAGTGCTGCCGGTGTGACCGGCCGCTATTTCGGCAACATCGTGAACGGCACGCCCACGATCAACCAGTTCACCTATGGTCCGCGGCGCGGCCAGTGGATGATCGGCGGCGACTATCTGATCAGCCGCGAAGGACACTGGAGCACGAACAGCCTGGCGCCCAACGAAGAGCGCGGCAACATCTTTGGCCGCCTCTCCTATGAGTTCAGCCCGGCCTTCACGCCCTTCGTGCAGTACAGCTATTCGGCTTACCAGGGCCAGAGCTTCTACCAGCAGACGCCGTCGGTGGGCGTGCAGATCCGGCTCGACAACGCCTATCTGCCGGCTAGCATTCGCAATGCCGCGTTGGCGGCCAACCCGACCGCGGTCGCGGTGGAAATCGGCACCAGCAATGCCGGCTTCCCGGCTGCGGGCTCGGACAACAAGCGCGAGGTCTATCGCTTCGTCGCCGGCGCCGATGGCGAATTCGAACTGGGCAAGGGCAGCTGGAAATACACCGGCTATTACCAGGTCGGCATCGCCAACACCCGGGAAACCCTCACCAACACCTGGCGCAACAGCCTGCTGGCGCTGGCGCAGGACGCGGTGTTCGCGCCCGCCGGGAACGCTGCCGGCATCGCGGCCGGCACCATCGTCTGCCGTTCCACGCTCACCAGCCCGACCAATGGCTGCGTGCCGCTCAATCGCATCGGTGTCGGCGGCGTCACGCAAGCGGCCATTGATTATGTGTTCAACAACGGCGCCCAGCCGCAGCGTCTGCAGACGCTGCGCCAAGACGTGGCGGCGCTGAGCTTCTCCACCAACGACCTGTTCGAAACCTGGGCCGGCCCTGTGTCGTTCGCCACCGGCGGCGAATGGCGGCGTGAACGCGTGAGCGGCTTTGTCGATCCGCAGTTCAATTCGGGGTGGCTGTACGGCAACTATCTCGTCACCAAGGGTTCGTTCACCGTCTGGGAAGTGTTCGGCGAAACCGTGGTGCCGCTGGCCAAGGGACTTGATTTCAACGGCGCCATCCGCCGCACCGAATATTCGACTTCGGGCGGGGTGACGACCTGGAAGCTGGGCGCCACCTGGCAGCCGATCCCGGACATCAAGTTCCGCGTGGTGCGCAGCCGCGACATCCGCGCGCCCAACCTCAACGAACTGTTCGCGCCCGGCACCGCCCGCACCAACACGGTGAACGTGCCGTTGCCCGGCGGCGGCCAGCGCGCCGACGAGTTCACCGAACAGACCACCGGCAACCTGGCGCTGACACCGGAAGTGGCCGCCACCTGGGGCGTCGGGGGCGTCTTCACGCCCAGTTTCCTGCCGGGCTTTGCCGCTTCGGTCGACTATTTCGACATCAACCTCGCCGGCGCCATCGGCACCATCACGGCGCAGACCATCACCACCCTGTGCCTCGAGCAGAACCGCGAGGACATTTGCCCCTTCATCACCTTCAACGGCCCGGTCAGCACAGCCAGCGACATCACCGGCATCCGGCTGGTGCCGTTCAACTTCGCCAACGTGAAGGTACGCGGGATCGACATCGAGGCCAGCTATCGCTTCAACCTGGGCGGTGGCCGTGCCACCCTGCGCGCACTGGCCAGCCACTATATCGATAATATCTTCGACAACGGTATCGACGTGGCAGAAGACATTGCCGGCAAGAACCAGGGCGATGGCGTGCCGTCGTGGAACTATCGCCTGACCGCCAACTATGAGGTGAGTGACTGGTCGTTCAATCTGACCGGCCGCGGCTTCTCGGACGGTGTCTACAACAACAACTTCTTCGAATGCACCAGCGGCTGCCCAGCCTCCACGCCGGCCAACCGCACCATCAACAACAACCGCATCTCTGGCCAGTGGTATGTGGATGCCTCGGTCACCAAGAAACTGACCATCGGCAACTCCAAGCTTGACGTGTTCCTCTATGTCCGGAACCTCTTGAACAGCGATCCGGTGCTGGTCGGCAACGGCCCCACCGGCAACAACACGCCGGCCTATCCGCAGACCAACCGCGGTCTGTATGATGTGCTGGGCCGCGTGTATCGCATGGGCGTGCGCTTCGAATATTGATCGCGTACATGGATCATTGGGGGATCGAGATGATGACGACGAAGAACCTGCTGGCCGGCCTGCTGGCGGCGACCATGCTGGCCGCGCCGGGGCTGGCTGCCACCCCGGCCCAGAAGAAGGATGCCGCGACACTGGTCGACGCGCAGGCCAAGCTGGCCCAGGAAATGGTGGACATGGTGTTCAGCTTTGCCGAACCCGGGTTCCAGGAGCACAAGACCAGCGAGTATCTGACCGGCATCCTTGAAAAGAATGGCTTCAAGGTGGAGCGCGGGTCGGCGGGCATCCCCACTGCCTTCACCGCCACCTGGTCCAACGGCCCCGGCCCCAAGATTGCCCTGGGCAGCGACATCGATGGCCTGCTCGGCCTGTCGCAATATCCCGGCGTCGTGCAGATGAAGCCGATGGTGGAAGGCGGCCCCGGCCACGGCGAAGGCCACAACAGCGGCATGCCGATGATGATCGTCGCCGCGCTCGCCGCCAAGCAGGTGATGGAAAAGAACGGCATCAAGGGCACCCTGATGCTGTGGCCCGGCGTGGCCGAGGAGCTGCTGGCCACCAAGGCCTATTATGTGCGCGCTGGCATGTTCAAGGACGTCGACGCCTCGATCTTCGCCCACGTTGGCCGCGATTTCGGTGTCAGCTGGGGCCCGGCCGGCAACAACGGCATGGTGAGCGTGGAGTACACGTTCAAGGGCAAGACCGCCCACTCTGCCGGCCAGCCGTGGGACGGCCGCTCGGCGCTCGATGCGGTCGAGATCATGGACATTGCCTGGAACTTCCGGCGTGAGCATCTGCCGGTCACCCAGCGCAGCCACTATGTCATCACCGAAGGCGGCGGCCAGCCCAACATCGTCCCGGAAAAGGCCAGCGTCTGGTATTATTTCCGCGAAGGCAGCTTCAAGAAGATCCGCGAGCTGTATGAAACCGGCAACCGCATCGCTGCGGCCGCCGCCATGGCCACCGACACCACGGTGACCCAGCGCACGCTGGGCTATGCCGCGCCCAACTATGGCAACAAGCCGCTGGCCGAAGCGCTCTATGCCAACATCAAGGCCGTTGGCCTGCCGACCTGGAGCGCGGCGGACCAGGGCTTTGCCAAGGCGATGCAGCAGGCCAACGGCGTGAAGGTGGAGCCGCTGGCCACCACGCTCGCCCCCCTGTCCACGCCGGATTCGCGCGGTGTCTCGATGGGCGGCGGCTCGGATGATATCGGTGACATCATGTGGACGGTGCCCACCGTCACCATCCGCTATCCGTCCAACATCCCCAACGCCATCGGCCACAACCGCCAGTCGGCGATCGCCATGGCGACGCCGATCGCCCACAAGGGCGTGATCGCCGGTGCAAAGGCGGTGGCGATGACCATCCTCGATCTGGCGACCACGCCCAAGATCATCGCCGATGCCAAGGCCTATCAGCAGGACGTGCAGTTCAAGTCCGACAAGTACGACCCGCTACTGACGCCCGAGGATAAGCCGGCCATCCACCTGAACACCGACATCATGGCCAAGATGCGCCCGCAGCAGGAAAAATTCTATTACGACCCGGCCAAGCACAAGACCTATCTGGAACAGCTGGGCATCAACTACGAGGATTTCGCCAAGGTGAAATGAGCCACCCTTGCGATGCCTGAAAGGGGCCGGTGCCGCGAGGTGCCGGCCCTTTTTTCGTTCACCAGCGCCACACGTGTGGGGGCGGGGCAGCCAGGCCCAACGCCCGCGCGATGCAGGCCAGTTGCCCGTCGACCGACAGATCGTTCGACGCATCATGCCCGGCCAGCATTGGAGCCGAGGTGCGAAAGAAGCCGTTTGTCCGTCGCTTCGGCCAATTGCCCGCAATGGCCGCCATCAGCGCCGCTGCATCGGGCGCGCCATCGAGCAATGCCTGCTTCGCGGCAAAATCGCGGTCCACCAGGCCTTGTCCGCCGGCCAGGAACCGCGCCACCGCTGCCGCAAGGGCCGGCGGCACCCCGGCCCCGGTCATGCGCAAGAGCAGGACGTGGCTGTAGGCAAAATAGCGTTCCTCCACGAGGCGGGGGAAGTGCATCACCACCGGCTCCGGCGTCCCGGCCAGCCAGAACAGCGCGTAGACCATGTCCCAATCGGTGATGCCGGCAATCTGGTCCATCGGCAGGGCGTGGCCGGGATCGACCGCGTTGCGGCAGGCGATGAGGTCACAATAGGCGGCATGGGCTTCGGCGATGGCGGCGCGCGGATCCTCGCCCTGCCGCCAGCGCATCACGGCAATCATGCTCAGATCGTTCACCAGATGGCTGTGATTGGCGATCAGCAGCGTCGGCTGGTCCTGGCGCGCCAGTTCCGCGATCAGCGCCCGCGTCGAGGCCGCCAGCTCCGCGTGGACCACAAACAGCCGCGCGAACTTCTCCGGCAGGGTTTCCGGCTTCGGCTTCCTGCGGAACAGCCCGAACATCGCTCACCTGCTGCTGCAGCGCGGTGGCCCGATCCGCCTATTCCGGCACTGCTTCCCCCGAACCGCCGAACTCCGCCGGGAAGTCCTTCAGCTTGGGCAGGCCATCCTTCATCGGCAGCACCGTTTCGGCATAGTTGATGTGCACGCCGGGCGCGAAGGCAAGGCCGGGGATCGTCGAGGCAAACACGTCGACCAGGCCGAGGCCGGGGTGATTGGTCATCACGTGGCCGCCGCACTTGGCGCAGAACTTGCGCTCGCTCATCGGGTTCTTGATGAAGGTGGCGAGCACGTCGGCACCCCCGGTGACCTGCACCGCTTCGGGCTTCCACAAGGTGAAGGCGTTGACCGGCCCGCCCGACCAGGACCGGCACGAGCTGCAGTGGCAATAGCCCATGCCTTCCGGCTCGCCGCTCGCCGTGATCGTCACCGCGCCACAGAAACACGCACCCTGATAGCTCATCGACCGTCCCCCCCCCCCTGATCGTTGCTGGTGAAAGGGTGTATCAGATCATCACGGAACGCAATGTCTGCCCGTTCGCCGCTCGTTGCCGTTGCCCGCCTTCCAATCGCGACCGAACGCCCCGCCTTGCGAAGGGCGCTTCAGCGGCAGGTTGCTGCCAACGTTCGCAGTGGGGCGGCGCGGCCGACGTACCAAGGCTCACCCATTTCGTTGCGGGCTGTGATCTCCAGTTCGTCCTGGCCGACCAGGAGTTTCCATATCCCCGATGCCCGATTGACTCGTCCTTCCAGATAGCCGCCCATTCGCCGTGTCGGCATAGCAAAGTTACCGATGTACATTCGCGGCGCGCCCTTCACCGGGTAGCCGGCCGCAGCCAGATTATAGCGGACGATCAGATTCCCGGCCTTCCTGTCACAGCCCACGGTGAAGACCGCGAGGCTGTGATCCCAAGAGTAGAAAACGGCAACGGCCTGCCCATTGCGCCATTCTACTTGCCATTGGGCATCCCGATCCACAGTCGCGGTCGCACTGGCAGCCGCCGCGATCGTCGCCAGCGCTGAAGTCAATGCCAACGCTTCCACGCTCACGCCATTTGCCAGCTCATGCGGCGCCCCCGCCCTGCAGCGGTGGGCTCATAGTGGCGGTCCGGGCGGCTGCGGGAAGCGGCTGCGTGGGCCCGCGCCCCAGGGCAGGCTGACCGCCTTGGGCGCCTTGGCCGCTGGATCAGCCAGATAGGCGCTGATGTCGGCCGCCGTCTGCCGGTTGAACGCCGCGCCCAGGGTGTCGCCGGCCCTTGTGGGCAGGGCCCTGGCCAGGTCAGCCAGCGTCTGCAATGCCAACGCCCGCGCTTCGGGCGCCGTGCTGGCCGACGCGCCGAGGATCATCAGCCCGTCGAGCACGCTCTTCTGCACCACGCGCAGCAGCGCGGCATCGCGGGCGCTGCGCGGCGCCGGGGCGTTCCAGCTGGCCGCCATCAGCGCGTCGACCAGCTGGGGCAGGGTGACGCCGTCGATCCCGCGCGCCTCCAGTGCCACCAAGCGCGTCGCGCGGTCGGGCGCCAGCAGCGGCTCCACCACCAGCGCGGCGGCAATGCGCGCGGCGCGCAGCGGATCGAACACCGGGTCATCCGACAGGTCTTCCAGGTTGCGGCCGGGATCGGGGGTGAGATCGGCCAGCAGCTTCTCGGGCAGGGCAAGTTCGGCCGGGCTCAGCGACTGCAGCAGCAGGCCCAGCGTGTCGCGCTGCAGCTTTGCCGGGATCGGGCTGGTGGCGGGGCCGGGCTCGCCCTTCACCTTGATGTCGGTGTAGAGCCCGCCGATATATTTCACCGCCGATTCCACCTGGTAGCGGTGGTGGAGATAGACCATCCACAGCCTGAGGTTCCGGAGCTCGCCCACCGGCTCGCCGGGCAGCAGGGCGCTGTCTGCCCCATAGGTGGCGATCAGGAGGCGCCGGGCGGCCAGCGCTTCGGAGAGGCCTTCGGCCGGCGTTGCGCGGTCGTCATACCAGGTCCAGCGCGGATCGGTGTCGGGCACATAGATCAGGCCCTGGCGGCGCATGTCGGCAATGATCGCGTCCAGCCCGGCCTTTTCGTCTGCAAGCGGCGTGTAGGCATAGCGGACCATCATCGTGTCATAGGCGCCGATGGCGGTCTGGAAGCTTTCCGACAGGTCGATGCGGCCACCCTTCACCTTCACGCGCGGGGTGGGATATTCCATCACCGAGGCGCGGTTGTTGAGGCTGGAGGCAAAATTGTGCCCGAAGCCCAGCGCATGGCCGAACTCGTGCGCGGTCAGCAGCGCCTGGCGCAGCAACACCATGTCGCGCTGGCCTTTTGGCATGGTGCCGAAATCGCCGGTCACCAGCGCCGGATCGGCTACCGTCACGCCGCTGCCGTCGCCGGGCAGGGCGCCGGCATAGGCATCCCAGTAATTGGCGATGGTGCGGATGCGGTGCGAATCCATGCGCACCTTGGCGCCCAATATCTCGCCGGTGCGCGGGTCGCGATAGGCGCCGCCGCTGGAGAAGCCGCGCTCGTCGCGGTTGATCCACTGCATGAAATTGTAGCGGATGTCCTGCGGGTCCATGTCCGCCGGCGCGTCCTTCGCCACCAGGGCATTCTTGAAGCCGGCCGCCTCATAGGCCTTGTTCCACCACAACAGGCCCTGCTTCATGGCGTGGCGGATAGGCGCCGGGATGGCCAGGTCGAAATAGACGGTGATCGGCGTCACCGGTTCCGACAGGGCGGCGTTCGGGTCCTTCTTTTCCAGCCGCCAGCGGGTCACCCACTCGGTGTCGATGCCGTTGGCAACGTTCTGGCTAAAATCCTTGAAGCGGATGGCGGACACGCCGATGCGCGGATCGGCAACGCGGGGCGTGTAGCCCGGCGCCGGCGCCTTCAGGAAGCTGTGGTGCACCCGCATCGTCACCTGTTCCGCCGACGGCGTCACGCCGCGCACCAGCGCGCCCGGATTGTCGGCACTGTAGGTGGCGAACAGCTCGACCTCGGTGTTCAAGGGAAAGGCCTTGCTGCGCGCCGGGTTGAGCGCCGAGCGGCCGGCATCGAAGCGGTAAGCGCCCTGGTTCTGGCGGCGCAGGATGGCCTCCACCCCGGCGGCGTCGCGCAGGATGAGCGCGGTGGCATCAACGGTGATGCGCCCGCCCACCTCCTGCTCGATGGGCAGGCTGGCGATCACTGTGGTCGGGAAACTGTCGGCCACGCCCGCCTTGTGCGCGGCATCGCCGGTGAGGCTGCGGAAGGCGAGATTCTGTTCCTCCACCAGGATGCGGCTGCCGGCTCTGCGGAAGCGAATGACGGCCTGGTCCATGGTGCCGCGATCGAGCGGCAGTTCCACCGAGCCGCCGCCCGAGGCGAGGCTGACATAATAGAGGATGTCGGTGTCCAGTGCCGGCACGGTGAGCAGCACGCGGTTCTTCGCGGCATCGATGTTGAGCGGCAGGTAGGCCGCGTCCGTTTGCGCCTGCGCGGTGCCAGCCAAAATGGCCAGCGCCGTTCCGATCAGCCATCGCGTCATCTTCTGCCCCCCAAGGTCACGCCACCGAGTTCAGCCGCCTTTGCCGGCGGAGGGAAGAGGGTTTTTGACGCAGCCCGTCACACCGCTGCCAGCGCCTGCTCCAGGTCGGCGATGATGTCGGCCACGTCCTCGATGCCGATCGACAGGCGGACGGCTTCGGGCAGGGCGCCGGCGGCAATCTTCTGCTCGTCCGAAAGCTGGCGGTGGGTTGTGGAGGCCGAATGGATGACCAGGCTGCGGGTGTCGCCGATGTTTGCGAGCAGGGAGAAGAGCTTCAGCCCGCCGGCCACCTTGGCCGCCGCCTCGTATCCGCCCTTCAGCCCGAAGGTGAAGACACTGCCCGCGCCCTTGGGCAGGTAGCGCCTGGCGCGATCGTGGTGGCGATGGCCGGGCAGATCGGCATGGCTGACCCAGGCTACCTTTGGGTGGCTTTCCAGCCATTTGGCCACCGCCTGGGCATTCTCGACATGGCGGGCCATCCTGAGCGGCAGCGTCTCGATCCCCGTGAGGATCAGAAAGGCGTTGAAGGGCGACAGCGCCGGGCCGATGTCGCGCAGGGCAAAGGCGCGCAGGGCTATCGCCAGGCTGATGTTGACCGGGCCGCCGCCCAGATCGATGGCACCGAACACATCGTGGATGTCGAGGCCGTTGTAGAAGGACAGCGGCTCGGTAAGGGTGGGGAACTTGGCGGCGTTGGCGCCCCAGTCGAAGCGGCCGCCGTCCACGATCACGCCGCCCAGCGAATTGCCGTGCCCGCCCAGGAACTTGGTGGCGCTGTGCACGATGATGTCGGCGCCATGCTCGATCGGCCGGCACAGAAAGGGGGAGGCCATGGTGTTGTCGACCACGAAGGGCGCGCCATTGGCATGGGCCACCTCGGCCACGGCGGCCAGATCGGTGACGAGGCCGCCGGGGTTGGCGATGCTTTCGGCAAACACCAGCTTGGTGTTCGCGTTCACCGCCGCCTTCAGGCTGTCGGGATCATCGATGTCGAACCACTTCACCCGCCAGTCATATTTCTTCCAGCTGTGAGCGAACTGGTTGATGCTGCCGCCATAGAGCTGGCGGGCGGCGGCGAATTCGGCGCCCGGTTCCATCAGGCAGTGGAACACCAGGTGCTGGGCGCTGTGGCCCGATGCCGTGGCCACGGCCGCGACACCGCCTTCCAGCGCCGCCACGCGGTTTTCCAGCACGCCGGTGGTGGGGTTGGTGAGGCGGGTGTAGATGTTGCCGAATTCTTGCAGGGCGAACAGCCGCGCGGCATGATCGGCATCGTTGAACACGAAGCTCGCCGTCTGGTGGATCGGGGTCACCCGGCTGCCGGTGACCGGATCGGGCGCGGCCCCGGCGTGGATGGCCAGCGTTGAAAAGCCCTGAGTGCTCATCTCGATCTCCCCCTCAATCTGCCCTTGTCGCTTCGGTGTAGGCGGCGCGGTATGATCCCCCAAGCGAGAAAGACTTGGGGCCGCAAAAGGCGGCGTTTGGCAAGACCCGGCACGCCGGCTTGACGCTGGGGAGCATCAAATGCACTCCTGCGCCTCGGGGCAGAGAGGGGGCAGACGACATGCACAGGCGCCAGGTCTTGCAACTGGGCGGGTTGGCCGGGCTGGCGGCGATGCTGCCGCCGGCGGCGCGGGCCGCCACCGGCTGGCAGAAACTGTGGGATGGCCGCAGCCTGAAGGGCTGGACGCGGCTGGGCGAAGCGAAATGGACCATCGCTGATGGCATCCTGGCGTGCAGCGAAGGCCCGATCTCCTACCTGGTGTCGGACGCCGAGTTTGGCGATTTCGCGCTCAGAGCCGAATTCTGGGTGAGCGAGGACGCCAACAGCGGCATCTTCATCCGCTGCACCAACCCGGCCGATGTCACGCCGACCAACAGTTATGAAGTGAACATCTTCGACCGGCGCCCGGACCCGACCTATGCCACGGGCGCAATCGTGGGCGTGGCCAAGGTCGTCGACATGCCGAAGGCCGGCGGGCGCTGGAACCTGATGGAGATCACGGCGAAGGGCGACCGCCTGTCCGTTACCCTGAATGGTCGGCGCACGGTCGACAATGTGCAGGATGCCGCCCACGCCAGGGGCCGCATCACCCTGCAATATGGTGCTGGCACCGTGAAGTTCCGCACGGTCGAAGTGCAAGCGCTCTAGACCCGCCGGGTCACCGCCGGGTCACCGACCTCACCCGCCGCGCGTCATCCAGCCGGAGCGTGAGATCGGCGCTGGCCGGCAGACTGGTCAGCATCCAGCGGGTCAGCCGCTCGTAATGGGCGCAGAAGCGGGCGATGGCGGCGGCGTCCATGGCGGTTCCTGCTCCGGGCCGGCGCGGCGTTCGGGCCAGCGCCGCTTCCTGTTCGGCGCGCCAGCGCGGCACGGTCTCCCAATCGGGTGCAGCGAGATACGCCAGCGCATCAAGCCGGTTCCAGAGCTGCTGGTAGGCGCCTGCGAGTGCCTGGTTGATGTGCGTCCGCCAGCGGGCGTCCGCGTCCTGCCAGGCCTCCAGCGCGTTGACCGGCGTGGCCAGCGCGGCGGCGGGCTGCGGTCGCGCG
>NZ_WMHO01000089.1 GCF_010994245.1 Sandarakinorhabdus rubra | reverse complement strand
GGCGGCGTGGCGGCGGCGGTGGCGCGTGCCCGCGCCGTCGCGCGCGGCTGGGCGGCAACCCCGCTGGCAGAGCGGATTACCGTCGCCCGTGCCTTCAAGACGGCGGTGGAAGCGTCGGGAGATGACTTCGCCCGGCTGATCGCGCGCGAGACCGGCAAGCCCTTGTGGGAAACCCGCACCGAGGTCGCCAGCGTGGCGGCCAAGGTGGAGATTTCGATCACCGCGCAGGCCGAGCGGGCGGGCGAGAAGGCTGGCGAGGCCGCCGGGGTGAAGCAGCTGCTGCGCCACAAGCCGCATGGCGTGCTGGCGGTTCTGGGCCCCTATAATTTCCCGGCGCATCTGCCCAATGGCCATATCGTGCCGGCGCTGCTGGCCGGCAACGCCATCGTCTTCAAGCCGTCGGAGCAGACGCCGGCGGTGGCGGAGTTCATGGGCCGGCTGTGGTCAAAGGCCGGTCTGCCGGAGGGTGTGCTCAACATCGTCCACGGCGGCGGCGACATTGGTCGCGACCTGGCCGGCGCGGACATTGACGGCCTGCTGTTCACCGGCTCGGCGCATGTCGGTGCCGCGCTGGCGCGCCAGTTTGCCGACACGCCGCACCGCATCCTGGCGCTGGAGATGGGCGGCAACAATCCACTGGTGGCGTGGGATCTGGGGGGGGATGTGGCCGACATCGACGCCGCAGCGGCGACCGTGGTGCAATCGGCGTTCCTGTCGGCCGGGCAGCGCTGCACCAACGCACGCCGGCTGATCTTGAAGGCAGGTGACGACCGGCTGGTGGAGGCCGTGCTGGCGCTGGCCGACCGGCTGATCGTCGGCGCGCCCTTCGATGAACCGCAGCCGTTCATGGGGCCGGTGATTTCCAACGCCGCCGCCGATGGCCTGGAACGCGGCTGGGCGCAGTTGCAGGCCGCCGGCGGGCGGGTGTTGCGCCCGCTGGTGCGTGCCCGCGCCGATCGGCCGTTCCTGTCCCCGGCGGTGATCGACATGACCGGCTGCACGGCCAGCGATGATGAGCTGTTCGGGCCGGCGCTGCAAATCATCCGCGTGCCGGACTGGGATGCCGCCGTGCAGGCCGCCAACGCCACGCGCTTCGGCCTCGCCGCCGGGCTGATCGGCGGGGATGCTGCACGTTTCGATGATTTCTGGGCGCGGTCGCGCGCCGGCATCGTCAACTGGAACCGGCCGACCAACGGCGCCTCCTCGGCCGCACCCTTCGGCGGCATCGGGGCCAGCGGCAACCACCGGCCATCCGCCTATTACGCCGCGGACTATTGCGCCTTCCCGGTGGCAACGCTGGCCAGCGATGCGCTGGCCGCCAGCATCGCTACGGGCCTGAAGCCATGATCCGTGAGATCAACTTCGATGGCCTGATTGGCCCCAGCCACAATTATGCCGCGCTCAGCCTCGGCAATCTTGCCAGCGCGAAGCATGGCGGGGCCACCAGCCGCCCGCGCGCGGCGGCGTTGCAGGGCATCGCCAAGATGCGCTTCGTGATGGGCCTGGGGCTCACCCAGGGTTTCCTGCTACCGCTCGACCGGCCGAATGTCGGCTTCCTGCGCGCCATGGGCTTTGCCGGCACAGACGAGCAGGTGATCGCCCGCGCGGCTGCCGAAGACCCACGCCTGTTCGCCACCGCTGCCTCGGCGTCCTCGATGTGGACGGCCAACGCCGCCACTGTCTCGCCGGCGCCTGACACGGCGGACGGCCGCTGCCACATCAGCGCTGCCAACCTGTCGCGCATGGCCCATCGCAGCATCGAGCATCCCGAAACCCACGCGCAACTGGCCATCGCCTTCGCCGATCCGGCCTTTGCCGTGCACGAGGCCTTGCCGGCGGCGTATGGTGACGAGGGCGCCGCCAACTTCATGCGGCTATGCGCTGCCCACGACGCACCGGGTCTCGAGATCTTTGTCTATGGTGAGGAGGGCGGCCGCTTCCCGGCCCGCCAGAACCGCCGCGCGTCCGAAGCCATCGCCCGCCGCCACGGCGTGGCCCAGGCACTGTTCGTGGCGCAGAGCCAGACCGCCATCGACGCCGGCGCCTTCCACAACGACGTGGTCGCGGTGGCCAACGGCCACGTGCTGTTCGCGCACGAACAGGCCTTTGCCGATGCCGCCGCTGTGAAGGCAGAGCTGGCGCGGTTGATGCCCGATGCGAACTACGTCGAGGTCCCGGCCAGCGCTGTCAGCCTTGAGGATGCGATCCGCTCCTATCTGTTCAACAGCCAGCTGCTCACCCTGCCCGACGGCAGCATGGCGCTGGTGCTGCCCAAGGAAGCCGAGGAAACGCCGAGCGTGAAGGCCTATCTCGATGCGCTGGTGGCCGGCAATGGCCCCATCCGCGCCGCGCATTTCGTCGACGTGCGCGAGTCCATGCAGAATGGCGGCGGCCCGGCCTGCCTGCGGCTGCGCGTGGTGGCCGATCCGGCGCGGGTGGACGCGCGCTTCCTGCTGGATGCCGCCAAGGCCGACCGGCTGGAGCGGTTGGTGGACCGCTGGTGGCCTGAAGCAATCGGGCCCGGCGACATGACGAACGCGGACCTATGGCGTGACGTGAAAGCGGCGCGAGAGGCGCTGTTGACCGATCTGGAATTGGCCGCATTGGCAAGTTAGCATCGGCCATCACAACCGAAGGTTTGGCCATGCGGTTCCTGCTGCAAGTCCTGGGCTTGGCCGTGCCGGCCGCCGCTATGGCCGCGCCGGTGCAAGAAAGCCCGTTGCTGGTACCGGTCAGGCAGTTGTTTGCCAGCTTCAACGCCGGGCGACCTGACGCTGCGGCCAGCGCCTTTGCGGCCGATGCCGTCATCATCGATGAATTCCCGCCCTATCGCTGGCAGGGGCCAAAGGCTCATCATGATTGGGCGGCCGATCTGGCCAAGGCCACTGCCGCCTATGGCGCCACCAACATGCACGCCAGAATCGGCGCGCCGACCTGGGCCGAAACAAAGGGCAGCAATGGCTTTCTGGTGGTTCCCGAAGCGCTTGATTCGCGTGTCAACGGCAAGCCCATGTGCGAGCGTGGATTGCACAGCTTCAGCTTCCGCAAGGAGCGCGGCCAGTGGAAAATCACCGTTTCGGCGTGGGCCCTGGGCGCCATCCTGCCCGGCCGCTGCAAACCGGTCTGATCAGCCGGTCAGCGGAATGGCGGTTCATCAAAGGCCCTTAGCTTGCGGCTGTGCAGCGCCGGGCCTTCATCGCGCAGCAGCATCATCGCCTCGATGCCGATCTGCAGATGCTCAGAGATGGCGCCCTCATAGAAGCGGTTGGCCTGGCCGGGCAGCTTGATCTCGCCATGCAGCGGCTTGTCGGACACGCACAGCAACGTCCCATAGGGCACGCGGAAGCGATAGCCCTGGGCGGCGATGGTGGCCGATTCCATGTCGATGGCCACCGCGCGGCTCTGGTTGAAGCGCAAGCTTGAGCGCGAATAGCGCAGCTCCCAGTTGCGATCGTCGGTGGTCACCACGGTGCCGGTGCGCAGCCGCGGTTTCAGCGCATCTCCGGCCAGGCCGGTGACCTTCTCGGTCGCCAACTGCAACGCCTTCTGCACCTCCGACAGGGCCGGGATCGGGATCTCCGGCGGCAGCACGTCATCGAGCACATGATCGTCGCGCAGATAGGCGTGGGCCAGCACATAATCGCCGATGGCCTGGCTGGGCCTGAGGCCGCCGCAGTGGCCGATCATCAGCCAGGCTTCCGGGCGCAGCACGGCCAGGTGATCGCAGATCGTCTTGGCATTGGCCGGCCCCACCCCGATGTTGACCAGCGTGATCCCCTTGCCGCCTGGCGCGACCAGGTGCCAGGCCGGCATCTGGTTCTTGCGCCAGGCAAAATCGGCGGCCGCGCGCTCCGGATCGGGGTTGGCGGCGGTGATGTCCAGCCCGCCGGGGCAGGCCAGCCGGTCATAGCCTGAACCAAGCTGCCGGCAGGCCCAGCGCACGAATTCATCGACATAGCGGTGATAGTTGGTGAGCAGGATATAATGCTGGAAGTCCTCAGGCGCGGTGCCGGTGTAATGCTTCAGGCGGGCCAGCGAAAAATCCGTGCGGGGCGCATCGAACAGCGCCAGCGGGCGGTGCGCCACCCGGCCCTCTTCCCACAGCCCGTCGGCCAGCTCGTCGCCGATCTGCTGCAGCTCGGTGGTGGGGAAATGCCGCGCCAGTTCAGCCGCCGCCACGCCTTCCAGCGTCAGGTCCGTCGCGCCGTCCAGCACATAGGGGTAGGGGATTTCGACGCCCGAGCGGCCGACCGAAACGCTGACGTCGTAATCGGCCATCAACAGGCCCAGTTGCTCCTCCAGATAGGCGCGGAACATCGCCGGGCGGGTGATGGTGGCGACGTGGGTGCCGGGCCGGTTCAGCCGGGCAAAGGCGCGGATCGGCCGCAGTGCCCGCCGCTCGCCAGCAAACTCAAGACGAAGCTCGGGGTAAGCCCAGTCGCCGCGCACCCGGGCCGCGGCATCTGGCGCGGTGCCAGACGCGATGAATTCTTTCAGCGCTGCGCGCAGTGCCGCGGTGGAACTGGCATGAATATCGATCAACTGGTCGACAAGAGTGGCAGGGGCAAGGGTCATCGTCTGCCTCTAGCGTGAATCGGCCCGAATGTGCCAGTGGCCCAGCCAGCACTGGCCGGTTGCCACATCTACTTTGCAGCCCAGCGGCAGCGGCCTAAGGAATTGCCATGAGCCAGTTCGATCTGACCGACGACCAGAAGGCCATCCAGGAGATGGCCCGCCGCTTCACGGCCGAGGCGATCACGCCCCATGCCGCTGCCTGGGATGCAGAACATCACTTCCCCCGCGATGTCGTGCAATCCGCCGCTGCACTGGGCTTCGGCGCCATCTATGTGAGCGAGGCTGGCGGCGGCAGCGGGCTGGGGCGGCTGGAGGCGGCGCTGATCATGGAGGCGATGGCCCACGGCTGCCCGTCCACCTCTGCCTTCATCTCCATCCACAACATGGCGGCCTGGATGGTCGACTGTTTCGGCAGCGAAGCCGTGAAGGCGAGATATCTGCCCGGCCTTGTCAGCATGGACCAGCTCGCCAGCTATTGCCTCACCGAGCCGGGGTCAGGCTCCGACGCGGCGGCGCTGAAGACGAGGGCCGTGCGGGACGGCGATCATTATGTCGTCACCGGATCGAAGGCCTTCATCTCGGGCGGCGGGGTGAACGATCTTTATGTCACCATGGTGCGCACCGGCGGCGACGGTCCGAAGGGCATCAGCTGCCTGGTGATCGAGAAGGACATGCCGGGCGTCTCCTTCGGCGCGCAGGAACGCAAGCTCGGCTGGCGCTCGCAGCCCACCGCGCAAGTGAATTTCGATGGCGTGCGCGTGCCGGCGGAAAATCTGGTGGGCGTCGAGGGCCAGGGCTTTGCCATCGCCATGGCCGGGCTGGACGGCGGTCGCTTGAACATCGGCGCCTGTTCGCTGGGCGGCGCGCAGCGCGCCCTTGATGAAGCGCTGGCCTATACCCGCCAGCGCCAGCAGTTCGGCCGTGCCATCGCCGATTTCCAGGCCACCCAGTTCCGCCTGGCCGACATGGCGACCGATCTCGCTGCCGCCCGCGCCCTGCTCTACCAGGCGGCAGTTAAGGTGAACGAGAACGCCCCCGACAAGACCATGTTCGCCGCCATGGCCAAGCGCTTTGCCACCGATGCCGGCATGACGATCGTCGATCGCGGGCTGCAGCTGTTCGGCGGCTATGGCTATCTGATGGATTTTCCGATGGAACGGCTGTTCCGCGACCTGCGCGTCCACCAGATCCTCGAAGGCACCAACGAGATCATGCGGATGATCACCGCGCGCGAGCTGTATCGCCTCTCCAACTGAACCGGCGCCGTTAACCAAAGCCGGCGGCCGAGTGTAAGCCGCAGCTTACACCGTGGCGCCCAGGCGGCGCGATTGGCCGCCTCCCTGCAAGGGCTTGCCGCGATTCCTCCACTGGCACGGAAATTGCATCCATTATGGTGCAGTCCGTGACTGTTAACCGGTTCTGGGGGTTTGAGATGAAGAGCATTGCGTATCTTGGGGCCGTGGCCCTGCTGGCTGCCGCCTCCCCGGCGGCGGCGGTTTTCACCATCAACAACAGCCTTGGTGGTGATGGCTTCGTCAACGAGACCAGCCCCACCCTGTTCACCATCACCGGGGATGACACCGGCGCGTCCGGCAACGTCACCAGCTATGGCGACGTGGCCGCGGCGCTGGCCACCGTCAGCGGCAGCTGGAGCTTCACCACCGCCGATGAAGACGCCTCCTGGGATCCGGCCGGCTATTTCATCAACAGCAGCTTCTTCCAGCTCACCAACGACACTCTCAGCGCGCAGAGCGGCGTGTTCAGCTTCAACGTGAACGCCGGAGACAGCTATGGCTTCTATGTCCGCACCGACGATGGCCTGTTCGGCCGCGGTTCGCTGACCGTCAACCTGGCCAGCACCGCCGTTCCCGAGCCGCAGTCGTGGGCGCTGCTGATCGCCGGTTTCGGCCTGGTGGGCGCCGTCGCCCGCCGCCGCCGCCTGCTGGCGGCCTGAAGCGGCACAGTTCGACACCAAAGGCCCCCGCGCCGGCTTGGCGCGGGGGCTTTTCTTTTGGCTGCCGCCGCGCAATGGTCAGCCCATGACCGCTTCAAAGCCGCGCCCCAGGGCGCTGCCCGCCTTCGCCTGTTTCAACGCCATGATCGCGCTGGCCTTCGGCACCTTTGCCGCGCACGGCATCCGTGATCCGCAGGCCCGCGACTGGATCATGACCGGAGTGATGTTCCAGCTGCCGCACGTGGCGGCGGTGTTTGGCCTCATCGCCTGGCGCAATTCCAGCCTGGTGCATTCCGGCGCCTGGGCCGTGTCCATCGGCAGCTTCATCTTCGCGATGGACCTGAACCTCCTGGCGCTGGGCGCGCCGCGCTGGGTGGCGGCGCTGGCCCCGGCCGGCGGCACCGCCATGCTGTTCGGCTGGGCCTGGCTCGCGTTGATCGCCTTTGCCGGCGACGCGCTGCAACGCTTCGAGGATTAATCCCGGAAGCTGGGATCGATCCGGTCGAGCTTCCGGAGCAACGCCGGCCAGGCCAGCATGTTGCCCACCACCTTCAGCCCGTCGCGGCCCTGGTTCGCCGCCTTTTCGGGCGTGCCCTGCGGCGGGTGGTTGATCAGGTCCTGGCCGCCGGCCAGCGCCAGGCATTGCGCCTCGCAGGCTCGTTCCAGGAAATACATCTTGATGAAGGCCTCCGCGACAGTGGCGCCCACGGTCAAGGTGCCGTGATTCCGCAGGATCATCGCCGTCTTGGTCGGCCCCAGATCGGCCACCAGCCGCTCGCGCTCGTCCAGGTCGGTCGCGACGCCTTCATAATGATGGTAGGTCAGCTCGTCGCGGATCAGCATGGCGGTCTGGGTGAGCGGCATCAGGCCATCGCTATGGGCCGACACCGCCTGGCCGTGCGGGGTGTGCAGGTGGATCACCGCATGGGCATCCTCGCGCGCCATATGGATGGCGCTGTGGATCGTGAAGCCGGCCGGGTTGGTGGCGTAGGGCGTCTCCATCACCGGGTGGCCATTGACGTCGATCTTGACCAGGCTTGACGCAGTGATCTCGTCGAACATCAGGTTGTAGGGGTTGATGAGGAAATGATGCTCCGGCCCCGGCACGCGCACGGACAGGTGGGTGAAGATCAGATCATCCCAGCCATAATGCGCCACCAGCCGGTAGGCGGCGGCCAGATCGACGCGCAGCGCCCATTCCTCGGCCGAAACCTGGTCCTTCACACTCGGCGTCTTCAGTTGTGTGGCCATGCGATTCCTCCCCGATCATGCTTCAATTCGAGCCGGTTGCCCTGGCGCGGCCATAGGCCCCGCTGCGGCAGGCGTCGGAACAGTATCGCACATTTTCCCAGTCCCGCGCCCATTTCTTGCGCCAGGCGAACGGCCGACCGCAAGCGGCACACTCCTTTGTCGGAAGATCGGCCTTGCGGCGCATTTTCGCCATGGCGGGCGCTATCCTCAAACTGTCATACAAACCGGCTTTATGACGCCCGTTCTTAAGAGGGAATCGACCATGCGTCCTGCCATTGATCGTCGCGCCTTCCTGTCGGCCACCGCGGCCGGCCTGATCCTGCCGGTGCGCCCGGCCTTCGCCCGGCTGTGGCCGGCCAGCGGCTTCACCCACGGGGTCGCCTCCGGCCATCCGGGGCGCGGCGCAGTGACGCTGTGGACGCGTTATGCCAGCGTCACCGGCGCTGCCACCATGCTGAAGCTGGAGGTGGCCGAAGACGAAGGCATGAGCCGCGTGATCGCGCGCGCCGAGGCGGTGGCCGGCCCGGACAGCTGGGGCACGGCGCAGGTGCGTCTGTCGGGCCTGCCGGAAGGGCGCTGGATCTGGTATCGCTTCACCGCGCCCGATGGCACGCAATCGATGGTGGGGCGCACGAAGACGCTCGCCTCGGGCAAGCTGTCGGCGCTCAAGCTCGGCGTCGTCTCCTGTTCCAACCGGCCGTTCGGGCATTTCAATGCCTATGCCCACCTGGCGGCGCGGGACGACATCGACGCCGTCATCCACCTCGGTGATTATATCTACGAGTACAAGGCCGGCACGTATCCGGCCACCGTGATGCCGGGCCGCGAGATCATGCCGGCGGATGAAATCATCATGATCGATGATTATCGCCAGCGCTATGCCAGCTATCGCGCCGATCCGGGCCTGGCGGCGCTGCACGCGCGGTTCCCCATGATCGCCATCTGGGACGATCATGAATTCGCCAACGATGCCTGGATGAACGGCGCCGAGAACCACAACAACGGCGAGGGCGACTGGGCCCTGCGCAAGGCTGCCGCGCTGAAGGCCCACCGCGAATGGCTGATGACGCCGGAGCGGGCCTGGAACCGCTATGATTTCGGCGATCTCCTGTCGGTCATCACCCTCGACACCCGGGTGTCGGGGCGCGACAAGCAGCTTGATCTGGGCGCGGCGCTGCGTGGCGGCGCCGATGGCATCAAGGCCTTTGCCGGCGGCGAATGGCAGAGCCCGCAGCGCACCCTGCTGGGGACCGAACAGGAAGCCTGGTTCGCCGCCGAGATCGCTGCCAGCGTGAAGGCTGGCCAGCGCTGGCAGCTGGTGGCGCAGCAGGTGGTGATGGGCGACCTGTTCACGCCGAAGAACGCAGTGGAGTGGTTGGGCGCCGATGCCGATCCACGTGCGACCGCCTACATGAAGGCCAGCCTGGCGGCCAACCAGGCCGGCATCCCCGGCGCGCAGGACATGTGGTCCGGCTATCCGCAGGCGCGGCGCCGGCTGCTGAAGGCGATGCAGGACGCCGGCGCCAACCCGATCGTGATTGCCGGGGACAGCCACAACGCCTGGGCCTTCAACCACGGGCTCGACGGCAAACCGGTGGCGGCCGAGTTCGGCGTCCAGTCGGTCACCTCGCCGGGCTATGAATCGGCCCTGAAGGCTGATCCGGCGGTGATCCGTGCCGGGCTGCTGCAAAGCTCGCCCGGCCTCACCTGGTGCGACACCAGTCGGCGCGGTTATCTCACCCTGTCGTTCAGCCCGGCGGAAACCCGCTGCGACTGGGTGTTCATGGACACGATCGCGACGCCATCGCTGGCCACCACGGCCGGCCAGGCGGCGGTGGTGAAGCACGGCCGCCGGCAGATGACGCTGGCCTGATCGGGCGCTATGGCTGGGCGCATGGGCGCTCGCCATCTCCTGCTGCTGGTGGCGCTGCTGGCAGTGTCGCCTGCAGCGGCCGACACGCAATGCGACGCCACCTGGCGCGACGGCCCGCGCGGGCGCGACCTGCCGGTCAGGATCCGGATGCCGGCCGGCATGGGTCCGGTGCCGGCGGTGATCTGGTCACCCGGTCT
>NZ_WMHO01000088.1 GCF_010994245.1 Sandarakinorhabdus rubra | reverse complement strand
ATCCCCACCGGCTTGCCCGGCGTCGCCCCGCCCGGCCCGGCGATGCCGGTGATCGAGACGGCCACGCCGGCCCGGCTGCGCGCCAGTGCGCCGGCGGCCATGGCGCGGGCGGTGGGTTCCGACACCGCGCCGTGGCTTGCCAGCACGTCCGCCGGCACGCCCAGCAGCTCCATCTTGGCCTCGTTCGAATAGGTGATGAAGCCGCGGTCCACCACGTCCGACGATCCGGCGATCTCGGTCAGGGCGGCGGCCACCAGCCCGCCGGTGCAGCTTTCGGCGGTGGCGACCCTGCGGCCGATGGCGCGGTTTTCGGCCAGTACCTGCTCGGCCAGTGTCGCGAGCTCAGAATCCATCATTCCGGCAGCCGCACGCTGGCCATGGCTTGTGCCGCGATGCCCTCCTGCCGCCCGGTGAAGCCCAGTTTCTCGGTGGTGGTCGCCTTCACGCTCACCCGTTCGATGGCCAGCCCGAGGATTTTGGCGATGCGGGCCCGCATGGCCTCGCGGTGCGGGCCAACCTTGGGCCGCTCGCAGATCAAGGTCACGTCGACATGGTCGATAATGCCGCCGCGCTCCCGCACCAGGCTGGCCGCATGGGCGAGGAACTGGTCCGACGCGGCGCCGCGCCAGCGCTCGTCGCTGGGCGGGAAATGATCGCCAATGTCGCCGGCCGCGATGGTGCCAAGCAGCGCATCGGTGAGCGCGTGCAGCCCGGCATCGGCATCACTGTGGCCAATGAGCCCGGCATCGTGCGGCACCCGGATGCCGCACAGCCACACATGATCGCCCGGCCCGAAGCGGTGGACATCAAAGCCGGAGGCGGCGCGCGAGGAATAGACGGTCATGGATTGCGCCTTCGCAAAATCATCTGGCTCCGTCACCTTGAAAGCGCGTTCGTCGCCGGGTGTGATAGCGACGCTGAGGCCGGCATCCAGTGCGATGGCCACCTCGTCGGTGGCGCCCGGCGCGGCGGCGCGGTGCGCGTGGAGCAGTGCGGCATAGCGGAAGGCCTGCGGCGTCTGCACCCGCCAGAGATTGTCGCGGTCGACGCTGCCGGAAAAGCGGCCATCCACACCCCGGCGCAGGCTGTCGACCTGGGGCAGGGCCGGGCAGGCGCCATCGACTGCTGGTTCATCAAAGGCGGCAACCAGCGCATCAATCACCTCTGCGGGCACGAAGGCGCGGGCGGCATCGTGCACCAGCACGATGTCTGGCGGATCGCGGCTGAGCGCTTCCAGCCCGGCCAGCACGCTCTCCTGACGCGTGGCGCCGCCTGCCACGGGTTCGGGCAGGGCCAGACCGGCCACCGCGTCATCGTAGAGCGCGCGGGCCTCGGGGTTGATGACAACTGTCACCCCGCCGATGGCCGGATGGTCGAGAAGCCGCAGGACGCCATGGCGCAGCAGCGGTTGCCCGGCCACGGCGCGATACTGCTTGGGCACGCCGCCGCCGGCCCTGATCCCCGACCCTGCGGCGACGATGATGGCATGGATGCGCATGGGCGAGGCTTAGGCCCGGCTTGCCTTGTGGAAAAGGGGCTTTCTGCGCTATGGCCGCGCTCTCATGAGCCTCATCAAGCCCATCCAGATCGGTCCCAACCGCATCGACGTGCCGGTGATCCTGGCGCCGATGACCGGTGTGACCGACATGCCGTTCCGCACGCTGGTCAAGCGTTATGGCGCCGGGCTGACCGTGACCGAGATGATCGCATCCGAAGCGATGATCCGCGAGACGCGGCAGAGCCTGCAGAAGGCCGCCTGGCATCCGAGCGAGGAGCCGGTGTCGATGCAGCTCGCCGGGTGCGAGCCGGAGCGCATGGCGGAAGCCGCGAAGCTCAACGAGCAGAAGGGCGCCGCCATCATCGACATCAACATGGGCTGCCCCGTGAAGAAGGTGGTCAATGGCCATGCCGGTTCGTCGCTGATGCGCGACCTGCCGCTGGCCACCCAGCTGATCCGCGCCACGGTGAAGGCGGTGCAGCTGCCCGTCACGCTGAAGATGCGCATGGGCTGGGATCACAGCAGCCTGAACGCCCCCGAACTGGCGCGCATCGCCGAAGGGGAGGGTGTGCAGCTGATCACGGTCCATGGCCGCACCCGCTGCCAGCTCTATTCCGGCACGGCCGACTGGGCGTTCGTGAGGCTGGTCAAGGATGCGGTGAACCTGCCGGTGATCGTCAATGGCGACATCTGCTCCATCGAGGATGCCAGGACCGCGCTGGCGCAGAGCGGCGCCGATGGCGTGATGATCGGGCGCGGCGCCTATGGCAAGCCGTGGCTGATCGGGCAGGTGATGGCGGCGCTCACGGGCCGCGAGGTGCCGGACGACCCGACGCTGGCGCAGCAGCACGCGCTGGTGAAGGAACATTATGCCCTGATGCTCGAGCTTTATGGCGAGCTGAACGGCGTCAATCTCGCGAGGAAGCATCTGGGCTGGTACACCAAGGGCCTGCACGACAGCGCCCAGTTCCGCAACGCGGTCAACCAGGTGGCTGACAGCGCCACCGTGCTCGCCATGATCGACCGTTTCTACGACGCCCTGGCTGCTCGCCCGGAGCCCGCGGCACTGGCGGCCTGAACCGACAATCTGTCGCAGCGCGGCAACGCTGCGGCGCCGATGTGTGTTCCCGGCGCCACAATCCGGCGATATGCTCGCTGCTGGTGACTGTCGATTCGGCCCCTGTAGACATCAAGCTGGTTCGCCGGCCGCGCACGGCGGGGCAGCGTCAGGCGCTGCGGCTGCGCCGGGGCTGGCGGCGATTGCAGCGGCTGGCGCGGTCCGGCAGCTTTTACCCGTCGCTGGAACTGGCGGCCGCCACGCTCACCATCCTGCTGGGCTGGTCGAGCTATGCCTGGCTGACACGCAGCGGGCTGCCGGCCAATGGTGCCTCGCAATCGATCGTTGGCCTGCTGGTGGTGGCCAATCTCGTCCCGGCGATGCTGCTGATCGTGCTGATCGGCCGGCGGGTGGCGATCCTGATCAGCAATCGGCGGCGCGGGCTGGCCGGTGCCCGCCTCCACCTCAGGCTGGTGGCGCTGTTCGCGTCCGTCGCGGCGGTGCCCACCGTGCTGGTGGTGGTGTTCGCCTCGCTGCTCTTCCAGTTCGGCGTGCAGTTCTGGTTTTCCGACCGGGTGCGCACCATCCTCGATGGCTCCAACCAGGTGGCGCAGGCCTATGTCGAGGAGAATCGCCAGCGCATCGCCGATGACATCGCGGTGATGGCCGCCGACGTCGCGTCCTATGCCCGGGATTTCGGCGAAGGCAGCGATCTGTATCGGCGCGGGCTTGAGTTCCAGGTCGCCGGCCGCACGCTCTCTGAAGCGGCGGTGGTGCGGCGCGGCCCCGATGGCCTGGTGCTTGTGGCGGCCAGCAAGGCCAGCGAGGCCGAGGTGCGTGCCCACATGGGCGACATCGACCTGGCCCGCGCCATGGCCGGACCCGTCACCCTGATTGGCGCCGGGGAAGACCGGGTGGAGGCCGCCGTCGCCATTCCCGGCAGCCCTGGCACTTTCCTCTATGCCAGTCGCAAGGTGGACCCGGCGGTGCTGGCGCGGGCGCGGGCGGCGGCAAACGCGCTGGGCGAGTATCGCGCCCTCGCTGAACGCGGCCGGGTGATGCAGTTGCGCTTCAACCTCGTGCTCATGGCGGTCTCGCTGCTCACGCTGATCGTCGCCATCTGGTTTGCGCTGTGGCTGGCCAACCGCCTTGTCGAGCCGATCGCCGGGTTGGCCCGTGCTGCCGAACGGGTGGGCGCCGGCGATCTCGATGCGCGGGTGGCGGTGCGCGGCGACGTCGACGAGATCGGCGTGCTGGAACGCGCCTTCAACCGCATGACCAGCCAGCTGAAGGCGCAGCAGACGGCGCTGCTGGGCGCCAACGACGAGCTGGATGCCCGCCGTCGCTTCACAGAGGCGGTCTTGGCTGGCGTGTCGGCCGGCGTGATGTCGATCGCGCCGGATGGCGAGATCCGGGTGGCCAATGCCTCTGCCGCCTCGCTTCTGGCCCTGCCGCACCGGCTGCTGCGCGGGCGCCTGCTGCGCGAGGTGGCGCCGGAACTGGCCGAACTGCTGGAACAGGCGCGGCAGACCGGCGAGGCCGGCGGCCAGGTGCGCATCCAGCGCGGCACCGAGATCCAGACGCTGGCGGTCAGGATCGGCGCGGCGGGCGAGGGCGGCGATGCCAGCGCCGGCTTCGTGCTGACCTTTGACGACATCTCGGCCCAGCTGGCCGATCAGCGCCGTGCTGCCTGGGCCGATGTCGCCCGCCGCATCGCCCACGAGATCAAGAACCCGTTGACCCCGATCCAGCTCGCCGCCGAGCGGTTGCAGAGGAAGTTCGGTAAGCAGATCGAGGAGGATGCCGAGACGTTTACGACGCTCACCGGAACCATCGTGCGCCAGGTGGGAGACCTCCGGCGCATGGTCGATGAGTTTTCCGCCTTTGCCCGCCTGCCCAAGCCGGTGTTCGCGCCCGAGCATCTCGAACGCCTGTTGCGCCAAGCGCTTGTGCTGCAGGAAGTGGCCTTTCCGCAGATCAGCTTCCGCCTCGATGGCGAGACGGACCTGAGCCTGGTCTGCGACCGCCAGCAGCTGGGCCGGGCGCTGACCAACCTCATCAAGAACGCTGCTGAAAGCGTGAGCGCCCGTCTCGCTCGCGACGGCGAGGGGGCGGAGCCGGGCGTGATCCGCATCCATGTCAGCGCCGACAGCGAAACGGTCAGCATTGCCGTGGCCGACAATGGGTTGGGCCTGCCGCAGGAGGATCGCATGCGCCTGCTCGAACCCTATGTCACCACCCGCGCCCGCGGCACGGGCCTGGGTCTCTCGATATCGGCCAAGATCGTCGAGGATCATGGAGGCACGCTCGATCTTGACGACAATCCGGCGCCGGGGCCGGCCGGGTCGGGCGCCCTTGTCACCGCCCGGATCAGCCGGCGCCTCGCCGCCGATTCCCAGCCCGCGCTGCCGCTCGCAGCAGCTTCCGCCTGAAAGGACCGGCATCGCGATGGCTCTTGATATCCTGATTGTCGATGATGAAGCCGATATCCGCGAGCTGGTGGCCGGCGTGCTGGCCGATGAAGGCTATGAAACGCGCGTCGCCGCCAATGCCGACGAGGCGCTCGCCGCGCTGGCCGAGCGCCGGCCCAGCCTGGTCATCCTCGATGTCTGGCTGCAGGGCTCCTCGCTGGATGGCATCGCGCTACTCGATGTCATCAAGGAGCGTGACCCCGGCCTGCCGGTGGTCGTCATTTCGGGCCACGGCAATCTCGACACCGCGGTCGCCGCCATCAAGCGCGGCGCCTATGACTATATCGAGAAGCCATTCCAGGCCGAGCAGTTGCTGCTGGTGGTGCAGCGCGCCACCGAGACCGAGCGGCTGCGCCGCGAATATGAAGCGCTGAAGGAACGGGTCGGTTACGACATCGAACTGACCGGCACCTCGCCGCAGATCAACCAGGTGCGCGCCACGCTGAAGCGGGTGGCGGCGACCGGCAGCCGGGTGCTGATCACCGGTCCGGCTGGCTCCGGCAAGGAGGTGGCAGCGCGCCTGCTGCACCAGTGGAGCGGGCGCAGCGATTCGCCGTTCGTGGTGGTCTCGGCCGCGCGGATGACGCCGGACACGGTGGAGGCGGCGTTGTTCGGGGTGGAGGCGAGCGGCGAGAATGTCCGCGCCGGCCTGCTCGAACAGGCGCACGGCGGCACGCTGTTTCTCGACGATGTCGCCGACATGCCGGCCACCACCCAGGCCAAGATCCTTCGGGTGCTCACCGAACAGGTGTTCCAGCGCGTGGGCGGCGCGCGCTGGGTGCGGGTGGACGTGCGGGTCATCTCGGCCACCTCGCGCGATCTCGCTGCCGAGATTGCCGCCGGGCGCTTCCGCGAGGATCTCTATTATCGGCTGAACGTGGTGCCGGTGCGGCTGCCGGCGCTGTCGGAACGGCGCGAGGACGTGGCCGAGCTGGCGCGCTATTTCCTTGCCCGCCATGCCGCCGAGCGCCGGCTGCCGACGCCCGTCCTGTCGGACGACGCCCTGGCGGCGCTGCAGACCTATGACTGGCCGGGCAATGTCCGCCAGCTCCGGAACGTCATCGAGCGGACCATGATCCTGGCGCCGGCCGACCGCATGGCGCAGATCGATATCGACATGCTGCCGCAGGAGGTGATGGCCGAGCCGACACGGCTGGTGCCAGGCCAGGCGGTGCGGTCGATCATGGGCACGCCCTTGCGGGAAGCGCGCGAGGCGTTCGAGCGCGAGTATCTGCGCGCCCAGATCCGCCGTTTTTCCGGCAACATCAGTCGCACCGCCGCCTTCATCGGCATGGAAAGGAGCGCGCTGCACCGCAAGCTGAAGGCGCTGGGCCTCGCCGACGAACCGGGTGGCGACAGCGACCTCTGACCGCACCGGCAAACCCGCCTGTGACGAAACGGCGGTTTGAACACAAGCGCCTGCATGGACTATGAAATGCGCATGGCGGCAGCAGGGCCGTCCAAGACCAAGAAGGATCCCGGCATGGCGGAAAAATCCGGCAATCTGCAGGACGTGTTCCTCAACACCGTGCGCAAGACGCGCACCCCGGTGACCATGTTCCTGGTCAACGGCGTCAAGCTGCAGGGCGTGATCAGTTGGTTCGATGCCTTTTCCGTGCTGCTGAGGCGCGACGGGCACAGCCAGTTGGTGTACAAGCACGCCATCTCGACGATCATGCCGGCAACGCCGCTGCAGTTGTTCGAGGCCGAGGAAGACGAAGACTGAAAGGCACGAATTTGGGGTTTGAACCCGCAGGACCCGGCGAGATGACCGTCGCCGGGTTCGATGAGGCCCGCGGCATCCGCACAGGCGCGCGTGCCATGGTCATCCTGCCCGTCATCCATGACAAGGACGCCCTGCGCGCGCCTGAGGCCAAGTTGGCCGAGGCGGTGGGGCTGACGCGCGCCATCGCGCTCGACGTTGTCCATGCCGAGGTGCTGCGGCTGCGCAGCCCGTCGGTCTCGCAATTGCTGGGCAAGGGCCAGATCGAGCGTCTGGCCGGGCTGGTGGCGGCCATGGACGTGGAAGTGGTGATCGTCGATGGTCCGGTCACGCCGGTGCAGCAGCGCAATCTTGAAAAGGCGCTGAAGGCCAAGCTGATCGACCGCACCGGGCTGATCCTCGAGATTTTCGGTGAGCGCGCGTCCACATCGGAAGGCACGCTGCAGGTGGAACTGGCGCATCTCCAGTATCAGGCCAGCCGCCTAGTCAGGAGCTGGACCCACCTCGAACGCCAGCGCGGCGGCTTCGGCTTCCTCGGCGGCCCTGGCGAATCACAGATCGAGACCGACCGTCGCCTGATCCGCGACCGCATTGCCCGCCTGCGCCGCGAACTGGAGGAGGTGCGCCGCACCCGTGGCCTGCATCGCCGCAACCGCCAGAAGGCGCCGTGGCCGGTGGTGGCGCTCGTCGGATACACCAACGCCGGCAAATCCACGCTCTTCAATCGCCTCACCGGCGCCGACGTGCGCGCCGAGGATCTGCTGTTCGCAACGCTCGATCCCACCATGCGCGCCATCAGGCTGCCGGGGCATGACAAGGTGGTGTTGTCCGACACGGTCGGCTTCGTCTCCGACCTGCCGACCCAGCTGGTCGCCGCCTTCCGTGCCACCCTCGAAGAGGTAATGGAGGCGGATCTCATTGTCCATGTCCGCGACATCAGCCACCCCGACAGCGAGGCGCAGGCCCGCGACGTGATGGGCGTGCTGGCTGACCTTGGCCTGGCGCCTGGCCAGCGCGAGACACCGATGCTCACTGTTTTCAACAAGATCGACGCACTCGATCCCGAACAGCGTGAACTGGTCGAGGCGCGCGCCGGCGATGATGCCATTCCGGTCTCGGCGCTCACCGGGGAAGGGATCGCGGTGCTGCAGGCGGCGATGGACGTGGCGCTCAGGGCCGGCGCGCGGGTTCACCGCTTCACCCTGCCGGCCGCCGATGGCCGCCGCCTCGCCTGGCTGCATGCCCATGGCGAAGTGGTGCAGGAGGCCTTTGACGAGGCCGGCGTGACCATCGATGTCCGCCTGTCCGACACGGATCGCGCCCGGTTCAGCGCGATGGCCTGATCCAGCCGGGGATAAGTCGAACCCTGGTCTTTCCCGCAGACAGCGGCGGTGGCACAACAGCAGCATGCCCGTTTCGTTCCCCCCGAAATTGCGCGCTGCGGTTCTGGCGTTGCTGTTGCTGGCCAGCCCGGCCTGTGCCGACGAAACCCCGGTGTCTGCGCAGCAGAAGGCCGAGTTCGCGGCCTATCTGGCCCAGTATCGCAGCGAGGCGGCGGCGCGCGGGCTGGATCCGGCGTGGATCGATGCCACGCTCGACGGCGCCGCGCTGGTGCCGCGGGTGATCGGTGCTGATCGCAGTCAGCCGGGCAGCGCGGCGCGCCCGGTGCGCTTCCCCGACTATCTTGCCGCTAAGTTCCGCGGTGACCGCATCCCCCACGGCCAGCGCAAGTTTGCCGAACATGCCGCACAACTGGCGCAGGCCGAGGAGGCCAGCGGTGTGCCGGCGCCGGTGATCGCCGCCATCTGGGGGATCGAGACCAGCTATGGCCGCGTGCTGGGGCGCACCGATCTGCCGTCCGCCATCGCCACCCTGGCCTTTGAAGGGCGGCGGCGCGAGCTGTTCACGCGCGAGCTTGATGCGCTGGTGCGGATGGTGGGCGAAGGCCGGGTGACCCGCGCGTCGCTCACCGGCAGCTGGGCCGGTGCGTTCGGGCAGGCGCAGTTCCTGCCCACCTCCTACCTGGCGCACGGGGCCGATGGCGATGGCGACGGCCGTGTGGACCTGTGGGACAGCCCGGCCGACGTGTTCGCCTCCATCGGCCGCTATCTGAAGGATGCGGGCTGGCAGGCCGGCGAGAATTGGGGCTTTCGCGTGCTGGTGCCCGATGGCTTTGCCCGTGGCAGCGTCGCGGCAGCCGAGCCGCCGGCGCGCTGCGTGGTGCCGCTGTCCCGTCATTCCGCGCTCAAGCCGGCGGCCGAGTGGCGGGCCCTGGGCTTCACGCCCGTGAATGGCGCCTGGCCGGGCGATGCGGTGCCGATGAGCCTGATCGAACCGGACGGCGAAGGGCAGGGGGCCTATCTCGTCACCCGCAGCTATCGCGCCATTCTGGGATACAACTGCTCCAACCTCTATGCGCTGTCGGTGGCGCTGCTGGCCGATACATTGCGCCAGCCAGCCATTGTGGTGGCCGAGTGAAGCGCCTGGCCGGGATCGTGGCGGGGGGCCTTGTCGTGGCCGCCTGTGGCGGCAAGCCGCCGCCGCGCACCGCGTCTGCCCCGCCGCCGCGCGGGATCGACGTTTCGGACGATACCGCCGCCGTGGCCCGCGATGCCGCCAAGCTGGGCAACTGGCCGGTGAAGATCGGCAAGCCCTATCAGGTGGCCGGGGTCACCTATTATCCGGCCGACGACCGTGCGTATCGCGAGGAGGGCGTTGCCAGCTGGTATGGCCCGGGCTTTCATGCCGGCAGCACGGCCAACGGCGAACGCTATGACCAGGATGATCTCACCGCCGCGCACCGCACCCTGCCAATGCCGAGCTGGGTGGAGGTGGAGAATCTCGACAATGGCCGCAAACTGACGGTGCGGATCAACGATCGCGGGCCGTTCGCCAAGGGCCGCATCATCGATCTGTCCCGCAAGGCCGCGCAGTTGCTGGGTGTCGACCGTGCCGGCACCGCGCGCGTGCGGCTGCGCCGTGTCTATCCGGATGGCCCGCCGGTGACGGCGCCACCGCCACCGCCACCGCCACCGCCACCGCCGCTGCCGGCTGCACCGCCGGTGACGCTGGTGGCTGTGCCGGCCAGTCCGCCTGCTGCAGCGCCGCTGGCCCGCAGCGCCGGCTGGCTGGTGCAGCTGGCGGCGCTGG
>NZ_WMHO01000087.1 GCF_010994245.1 Sandarakinorhabdus rubra | reverse complement strand
GCCGCGGCCGTGGGCGGCGCGCGCGCGCTGCTGCGCACCCGAGGCACCGAGGCGCAAGCGCTTGGCTTGCCCGACGCCGACGATGCCACCATCCTTGCCGCCATGCTGGCCGATCCCATCCTGATCAACCGGCCGGTGGTGATCGGCCCGCGCGGCACCGTGCTCGCCCGGCCGGCCGAAACCGCGCTGGACGCCCTATGAGCATCCGCCCGGCCCGCATGGAGGATGCCGCGGCGCTGGCTGCCATCTATGCACCTGCCGTGCTGCACGGCACCGCCAGCTTCGAAGTGGAACCGCCGTCGGCCGCCGAGATGGCGCAGCGGCTGATGAAGGTGAAATCGCACGGCTGGCCCTGGCTGGTACACGTCACCATGGGGCAGGTGGACGGCTTTGCCTATGTCAGCCAGTTCCGTGACCGCGCCGCCTATCGCTTCTGCGGCGAGACCAGCGTCTATGTCTCGCCCGACGCCCAGCGCACCGGGATCGGCAATGCGCTGTTGATGGCGGCGGTTGATGCCGCGCGTCAGTCAGGATTTCGTCAGCTGATCGCCGTGATCGGCGACTCCGGCAACGAAGCCTCCATCGGCCTGCATGCCGCCTGCGGTTTCAAGCGCGTGGGGCTGCTGGCTCAGGTGGGCGAGAAGTTCGGCCGACGGCTCGACATCGTCTTCATGCAGCGCAGCCTGGAAGCCGCCCCCGCACCCGCACCCGCCTGAGCCGGACGCCGACCAGCGCCCAACCGGCGAGCATCATCAGCCAGATGCCGGGCTCCGGCACACTGGCCACGTCAGACAACAGTCCGAAGCTGCGGTCGTCCCACTGGCTGCCCACCAGGCCGGCGATGCTGGGCACCAACGACGTGAAGCTGGGCAATGGCAGGTCGCCACCGAACCGGCCGCGCAGATCGAACAGCTGGTTGCCCTCCGCTTCGTTGCCGCGGTCAAGCGGGTGGTAGATCATCGCCCGGTTCCGCGATTCCGGCAGGGAAATCACGATATTGTCGAGGAAACGGCTGTCGGTGCAGCCGCTGCAGGTGATGCCGTGGTTATAGGTGATCGCCGCATAGTTGCCGGCAAAGGTCAGCTGCGTGCCGCTGAGCGAACCCGGATCGAACGAGGTGAAGCCCTGGGTGGTGCCGATCGCGATGTTGTTCAGAATATAGATGTCGGATTGCAAAGGCTTGTCCACGATGCTCCACAGCTGGATGCAATCAGGGTGCGCCTTCGGGGCCTTGCGGATATCGGTGCAGCTGTTGTGGGCGGCAATCACCCGCTGGCTGTTGACGATCTTGACGCCGTCGGACTCGTTGCGCACGAAACGATTTCGCACGGCCAGGCTGTCGGGCGTGGTGAGGAACTGCAAGCCATCGACATTGCCCTCGAAATGGGAATCACGCACCGTCACGAAGCGCGAGTCGAGGACGCGCATGCCGGTGCCCTTGCCGTCGAGATTGCCCAGAACCTTCATGTTGGAAAAGCTGATGTGGCTGGACGTCTGCACCAAGGCGCCGAACAGGTGAATTGTGCCACGGTCGCGGCTGCCGATGGTCAAGCCGTCAAAGCTGATGTTGTGGACAAGGCGCAGTTGCAGGCCTTCCTTCAGCACCGCCCGCCGGCCGTCGACCTTGACCCCGCCGAAATCCCGGCCGGTGATGACAAGCCGGCTGTTGAACACGCCCTCCATGCGGATCGTGTCGCCCGGCTTCACCGCGGCCAGCACGGCTGCCACATTGTCCGGCCGCATCACGAGCACGGTGCCACCGCTCGCCCACGCCGGCCCGGCCAGCATGGCAATGGCCAACAGCAACGCGCGAAGCCAAGACCAGCCGAGCATCTTCCTGTCCCGCATGTGGCAACTCCCACTCGCGCCCGCGGGCAATGCGGCGGGCAGCCGAGGTAACGGCGCGACGCTGCGGGGATTGCGGACTTGCCACGCTGGCAAGGGCAGTTCATGGCGCCGAAATGGCCGTCTCCCAGCTGTTTTCCACTCCGCTCTGGCAATCGCAGCTGGAAGATCCGGTTCTGCTGGAGGCCCTGGCGCACAGCTGCCACAGCCTGGCCGCCGAGGATCGCGCCGGGCAGCGTTGGGCCCGCGATCATCGCTACCGCGGCTATACCAGCTACGCCTCGCTGAATGACCTGCCGGCCCGTGACCCGGCTTTTGCCGCCCTCGCCCGCTGGCTGGTGAAGCAGGCCGGCGCCTTTGCCGGCGCCACCCATCTGGATCTGGCCGGTCGCAAGCCCCGGCTCGACAGCCTGTGGGTCAACATCCTCAAGCCCGGCGGCGCCCACAGCGGCCATATCCACCCGCGCAGCATCATCTCGGGCACGCTGTATGTCGAGGTGCCGACGGGTGCCGGTGCCATTCGGTTTGAGGATCCGCGCCTGCCAATGTTCATGCACGCGCCGCCCCGGCTGGCCAGCGCCCCAGAGCCGCTGCGCAGCTTCGTGACGGTGGCGCCGGCGCCCGGCCTCCTGCTGCTGTGGGAAAGCTGGCTGCGGCACGAGGTGCTGCCCGGCTCCACGCGCAGCGAGCGCGTCTCGATCAGCTTCAACTTCGCCTGAACCGATACGGCCCGCCGCTCCTGGGTGGGGGTGGAGCGGCGGGCCGGGCGGGCCCTCCCCGCCGTGCTGACCGGCCCCGGGGGGAGGCGGTCAGTAATTTGTCACATACACTGCCAATTTAGAAACGGAAGCCCAGTTCTGCACCGATCACCCGGCGTTGACCGGGCGATATGAACGATCCACCGAACTCGATGGCCGGGATCACCTCGTTCAGCCACAATTTGTCGAACAGGTTGTTGGCGAACACCGTCGCCGTCCAGTTCTTGCCCTCGATGCCGGCGCGCAGGTTGACGATGCCGAAGGCGTCGCGGCGGGTAACGTCGTAGCGGGCGTTGCCGACAAAGCCCGGCAGCTGCAGCGCCGAGATCGGCAGCAGGCCGCTGAACAGGGTGGGCTTTTCCTGGTTCTGCACGCTGTGGAACCAGGTCGGGCCGGTCAGGCGATAATCGGCGCGCAGATTGGCCTTCAGGCTGTCGTTCAGCGGCACGCTGACCTGCGTGCCCAGGTTCAGCGTGTAATCGGCGGTGTAGGGGCTCTTGTTGCCCACAGTGTCCGGCCGGCTGGCATTGCGCTTGATCTCGCTGCCGGTGACGTTGCCGGAGCCGAAGATGGTCCAGCCCTCGACGATCTTGGCCGTCAGGTTGAGCTCGCCGCCCCACAGGTCGACCCGGTCGATGTTCGACACCACCCGCAGCAGGCCGAAGCCGCCGACAAAGAATTCGAAGAACTGCATGTCGCGGACCTGGGTGTAATAGCCCGCGAGGTCATAGGTGACGCGGCCATCGAACAGGCTGCCCTTGATGCCGGCCTCGAACGCGCTGGAGCGCTCCAGGCGATACTGGTCATTGATCAGCACCCCGGCATTGATGGTGCCCGGTGTCACGCCGTCGTTGAAGGCATTGTCGACGATCGCGGCCGAGCCTTGGTTGTTGAAGCCGCCCGCCTTGAAGCCCACGCCCCAGTTGGCGAACAGCGCGGTGTCATCGTTCGGCTTGAAGGTCAGGGTCAGCTTGGGCTGCAGTTGGCGGAAGGTGCTGGCGGCCGGCGGGATCGGGCCACCCTGCTGGCCGGGGTTGATTGGCCCGCCGGTGATCGGATCGGTGACGAACGGCACCAGGTTCTGGGCGCGCCGCCGCTCGATGTCATAGCGCAGCGCAGCGCCCAGGGTCAGCTGCTCGGTGGGCTTCCAGTCGACATTGCCGAAGGCGGCATAGACATCGGTGCGGAAGCGGTCGTTGAACAGCTGGCTGGTGGGGTTGGCAGAACCGGGCGCGTTGTAGAGCGTCGGCAACACGCCCTGGCCCAGATCTGCGCCCAGGCTCACCCCGGTCTCGCGGTCGATGTTGAGATAATAGAGGCCCAGCGACCAGTTGACCGGGCCGTCATTGCGCGAAGCATAGCGGACTTCGGCCGAGATATCCTGCTGCTTGCGCACCTGCAGCTGGGTGCCGTCGCAGGTGGTCGGGCTGTAGGCGCCGAAGGTCGACCCGGTGACCGGATCGAAGATGAACGGCACTGGCGTCTGGCCGATGAAGGTGGGCGCCGCCAGCGGATAGCCGGTCAGCGCCGCCGTGGTGGCAAAGCACTGGTTCGACACCGCCACACTGGTGGGCGTGGCACCCGGGAAGGTGTAGCGCGCGAAATCCGCCGAGGTGCCATCCGCGGTCAGCGACTGGTCGACATCGGAGAACAGCGCCCAGGCCGACAGCGTACCACCGCCGAAATCATGCTCCAGCCGCGCCGAGGCTTCCCAGGTGGACTGCGTGTTGGTGGGCCGGATGTTGCTGTAATAGCGGAACTGGCGGTCGTTCACATTCTCGTAGAAGGCCGGGTTCACCGCAGCGAAATTGGGCAGGTGGAAGCTGGCGTTGAAGTTGATCGACGCGCCCGACAGATAGGCGTGGCGGGCCTTCACGTCGAGCGTGGTGGCATCGCCCAGCTTGGCAACGATGCGGCCATCGATGCCATAATTTTCCTGATCGTCCACCACCTTGGCGTTGTTCAGGAACTCGTTGCGCCAGAAGCCGTCGGTCGTCTGGTAATTGGCGGACAGCACGAAGCCGATGCCATCGCTCAGCGGGCCGGCGATGTGGGCGAAGGCCTGCGCGGTCCCCAGCTCGCCGTAGTTGGCGCGCACGGCGCCCTCCAGCACGTCGCCGGGCTTCAGCGTGGTCATCACGATGGCACCGGCCGCCGCGTTGCGGCCATAGAGCGCGCCCTGCGGCCCCTTCAGCACTTCCACCTGCCGCAGCGTGCCCTGCACCTGGTTCAGCTGGGCGGTGTTGGTCTTCAGGATGCCATCGACAACCAGCGCCACCGAGCTTTCGGCATCTCTCGCGCCGTTGAGGCCGCGGATGTTGATCTGCGTGTCCCCGGCCTCGGCCGTGCCCGACACGATGGTGACGCCCGGGGTGAGCTGCAGCAGTTCCTGGCTGCGGAAGGTGCCAGTGGCGGCCAGCGTCTCGGCCGTGATCACCGACACCGAGGCCGGCACGTCGATCAGCCGTTCCGACGACCGCCGCGCCGTGACCAGAATCTCACCGCCCTCGGCCTCGGCGTCCTGCGCCAACGCCGGGCTGGCGGCCGCCACAATCATCGCTGCCGTCAGCAGGAGCCGCGGCTTCACGAACCTGTCAGTGCTGCGCATCATCATCCCCATTCCCCCCTGCCGGCCGGCGTGTTGTGGCCGCTATTGTATACAAAAATGGATGGATGCAAGCTGCCATTCGTCCGTTTTGCTGCTATGCAGAGTGTGCGTCACAGTTTTGCAACACGGGAAGGCCGAAGGCGCGGGGGACAATGTGCTCAGGATGAATCGCGTGTCATGAACAGCAGCGCCGCCGACCGTGCCTATGCCGAGGTGCGTGGCCTCATCCTGTCCGGCGATGCCAGCCCCGGCACGCCGCTGCGCGAGGAGGCGCTGGCCGATATCGTCGGCGTTTCCCGCACGCCGATCCGCGAGGCGCTGCGCCGCCTGGAGGCCGAGCTCTATGCCGTCCGCACCCGCAGCGGCCGCCTGGTGGTGGCGGATTGGGACGTGGACGATGTGGCCGAGATGTTCGCCCTGCGCGCCATGCTGGAAGGCCATGCTGCCGCCCGCGCGGCGGTGCGCATGACGGCCTGCGAACTCGATCAGCTGAAGGCCTGCAACGTCGACCTCGAGGCCGCCATCGCCGCCTCCGAGCCGGACATCGCCGGCTTCCTGGCCGCCAACCGCCGCTTTCACGACATCGTGCTGCGGACGTCGGCTTCGGTCCGGCTCACCACCATGCTGGCCGGCCTGGTGGAACAGCCGATCGTGCGCCGCACCGCCACCCGCTATGACCGGAGCGACCTCGAGCGCTCCGCGCTCGAGCATGGCCAGCTCATCCAGGCCTGCGCGGCGCGGGACGCGGAATGGGCCCGATCGGTCATGACCGCCCACATCCGGCGCGCGCTTCACGCCTTCCGGGCGGCAAGCCCCTCGAAATAGGCGATCGCATCGCCCAACGACACGATCTCCGCCGTCTTGGCGGCAAGGTCGAACAGATTGGCTTCGTGCACGCTGGCCAGCCGGTCGCCCACCGCATCCCTGACCACCAGCGGCACAAAGCCATGGCAGATGGCATCAACAGCGCTGGCGCGCACGCAGCCGGAGGTGGAGAGGCCGGCAATCACCAGCGTGTCGATCCCGGCCCGGCGCAGCTGTTCGGCAAGATTGGTGCCGAAGAAGGCCGATGGATACTGCTTGGTGATCACCGCCTCTCCCGGCGCGGGCTCCAGTGGCGGCTCGAAATCGCCCAGCGGGCTGCCGGCCTCGAACAGCTTCAGTGCGGCGATCTTGCGGAAGAACACGCCGCCATCCGCGCCGCCCGGCTGATATTCGACCCGCGTGTGAAACACCGGCATGCCGCAGCGCCGGGCCGCCGCCAGCAATACGGCTGCCGCATCGCGGGCGGCCTCCACGCCGGCATAGAGCGCCGAGTCGGGCACAAAATAGGCGCGTGCGAAATCGATCATCAGCAAGGCCGGCTGGCGGCCTGGAACGAGGCCCTGGCCAAAGCCCGCCGCGGCATAATCCGCATCCGCCCCAATCTGGCCCGACGTGGTGTGATTCACGCTTTTCTCCCGTGCCGCCGTCTATACAGGGGAGCAGCGCCTTTGTATACAAAACGCCATGCCCGCCCCATCTTCTCCCACCGACCCGGTGACCATCGTAGAGGTATCGCCCCGCGATGGGTTGCAGAACGAATCCGTTCTGGTGGGAACCGCTGACAAACTGGCGCTGATCAATCACCTGGTCGCCATGGGCGCCACCCGCATCGAGGTGGCGAGCTTCGTCAACCCGCGCCGGGTGCCGCAGATGGCCGACGCGGAAGGCGTGGTGGCCGGTCTGCCCGCAGCCCCCGGTGTGCGCTTCATCGGTCTTGTCCTCAACGAGCGTGGGGTAGACCGGGCGATCGCCACGCGGGACAACGCCCGCCCGCTCGACGAAGCCGGCTGCGTGCTGGTCGCCACCGACACGTTCGGCATCGTCAACCAGGGGCAGACCATCGCCGACGGCATCGCCGCCAACACCGCCATGCTGAGGAAAGCGAAGGGCGCCGGGCTGTTCGCGCAGGTGACGATCAGCGCCGCCTTCGGCTGCCCCTATGAGGGCCCGGTGCCAGCAACCCGCGTGGTCGAGCTTGCCACCCGCATGGCCGAGGCCGGCGCGCAGGAGATTGCGCTGGCCGACACGATCGGCGTTGGCGTGCCCGGGCAGGTGGGTGAGCTCACCGCCCGGGTGATCGAGGCCATCGCCCCCGTTCCCATCCGCCTGCACCTCCACGACACGCGCGGACTGGCCCCCGCCAACGCCTGGGCCGGCTATCTCGCCGGCTGCCGCACCTTCGATTCAGCGCTCGGCGGGCTGGGCGGCTGCCCGTTCGCGCCCGGCGCGGCCGGCAATGTCGGCACCGAAGAGCTGCTCTATCTGTTCGGCCGGTCCGGCATTGCCACCGGCTATGATCTCGACACCACGCTGGCGGCCAACCGCTGGTTTGCCACCATCATGGGCCGCGCCCTTCCGAGCCGTGCCGGCAAAGCCGGCGATTTCGTCGCGCGCCCAATCCCCACCGGAGTGAACTCGTGAGCTACAGACTGGGCGTCGATGTCGGTGGCACCTTCACCGATCTGATCGTGATCGACGAGGCGACGGGGCGCGCCGTGCGCGACAAGGTGCCGTCCACCCCGCATGATCCGTCCGAAGCGGTGATCGCCGGCGCCCGCCAGTTGGCGGAGAAGGCCGGCATTTCGGCGGAAGACCTTTCGCTGTTCCTGCACGGCACCACGGTCGCCACCAATGCCGTCCTCGAACACAAGATCGCCCGTGTCGGCCTGATCGTGACGGAAGGCTATCGCCACATCCTGCAGATCGCCCGCAGCCTCGTGCCGGGCGGGCTGGCGGCGTGGATCGTGTGGCCCAAGCCCACCCCGATGGCGCCGCTGGAAGCCACGATCGAGGCCGTCGAACGCATCGGCGCCGATGGCGCAATCGTGCGCCCGCTCGACGAGGCGGCGCTGCGCCAGAGCCTGAAGCGGCTGGCCGAGGAGAAGGTGGAAGCCATCACCGTCTGCCTCATGAACAGCTACATGAACGATGCCCACGAACGGCGCATCGCAGAGATCTGCGCCGAGGAACTGCCCGGGCTGCCGATCTCGCTGTCGGCCGACATCCTGCCCGAGATGCAGGAATATGAGCGGGCGCTGACCACGGTGGCCAACAGCGCCGTGCGCCCCACCGTGGCGCGCTATGTCGGCAACCTCGAACAGGCACTGAAGGACTGGGGCACGCCGGCCAAATTGAGCCTGCTGCGCTCCGACGGCGGCTTGATGAGCGCCGAGAAGAGCCGCACCGCGCCGGTGAACCTGTTGATGTCGGGCCCGGCCGGCGGTGTGGCGGGCGCCGTGTGGATCGCGAAGAACGCCGGTTTCCCCAACGTGCTGACGCTCGACATGGGCGGCACCTCCACCGATGTCGCGCTGATCGAGGATTATGCCCCGCGCCTGCGCCGCGAAACCAGCGTCGGCCACCTCACCGTGCGCGCTTCCAGCCTCGACGTGAAGACGGTGGGCGCCGGCGGCGGCTCCATCGCCACCGTGCCGGAACTGACGAAGGCGCTGCGTGTCGGCCCGCAATCGGCCGGCGCCGTGCCCGGCCCCGCCGCCTATGGCCGCGGCGGTGAGCTGCCCACCGTCACCGATGCCAACGTCGTGCTGGGCTATCTGCCGGAAAATCTGCTGGGCGGCGCCTTCCGGCTGGACCGTGAAGCCTCGCGCCGCGCGGTGCAGACCGTGGCCGACGCACTGGGCCTGCCGCTGATGGACGCGGCGGCCGGCATCATCGCCATCGTCAACGAAACGATGTTCGGCGCGCTGCGGCTGGTGTCCGTGCAGCAGGGCTATGACCCCAGGGATTTCGCGCTGATGGCCTTTGGCGGCGCCGGGCCGCTGCATGGCAACGCCATGGGCATGCTGATGGGCAGCTGGCCGGTGATCATCCCGCCCTCGCCCGGCGTGCTGTGCGCCTATGGCGATGCCACCACGAGGCTGCGGGTGGACGCGCAGCGCAGCTTCAACAAGCTGGTGACGCAAACCAATGACGCCGAGGTTGGCGCGGTGATCGACGAGCTCATCACCCAGACCAGTGCCGAACTGGCCAGCGAGGGGGTTGCCGCCAGCGACATCGAAATCCGGGTCGAGATCGACATCCGCTATGCCGGCCAGGCCTTCGAGGTGCCGCTCGCCTCGCCGCCGGGATCGACCATCGCCAGCCTCGCGGCCCGCTTTGATGCCGAGCACAAGCGGCTGTTCACCTTCAACCTGCCCGTGCCTCAGGAGCTGGTGAACATCCGCGTCGTCGCGCTGGGCAAGGCCGCCAATGTCGCCGCCGAGCAGATCGCCCGCGGCAATGGCAATCCCGCGGCTGCCCGCGTGCGTGATCACGAGGTGTGGATGGACGGCGCCGCCCGCGCCGCCGTGATCTATGACCGGGCCGGGCTGCGCGCCGGCGACGTGGTGCAGGGCCCGGCAGTGATCACCGAGATGGATTCGACCACGCTGGTCCACAACGGCCACATCGCCACGGTCGATGCGGTCGGCAACCTGCTGATCACGCCGGCCTGATGCACGGCGGGCGCCCCATCCCGATCGCGCTGCTGGCCGGCGCGCTGCTGCTGGCCGCGCCGGCCAGCGCCGAGGTGGTCGATGCCCGCGCCGACGGCTTCACCAGCCACCATGTGTCGGTGATGCCGACGCGGCCGGACATGGTGTGGCAGGCGCTGGTCAACTGGCAGGCCTGGTGGGACCCGGCACACAGCTACAGCGAGGTGCCCGGTGCGCTGCGGCTCGATGCCCGGGCCGGCGGCGCGCTCGTCGAACGCTGGCCGGGCGGCAGCGTGGAGCATGCC